>JANQHL010000047.1 GCA_028277085.1 Flavobacteriaceae bacterium | reverse complement strand
CAATAACAGTATTCGCCTTATCGGCAAAGGCTTCTTCGGAGATGTCTACACCTTCAAAAATGTTGGGGATAGGGATATCAAAGTGTTTTGCAAAATCGTAATCGCGTTGATCGCCACAGGGTACTGCCATAACTGCTCCTGTACCATAGCTCGCCAACACATAATCGCCAATCCAAATGGGGATATGCGCTTTGGTAAAGGGATGCTCCGCATAGGCCCCGGTAAACACCCCTGAGATGGTTTTTACATCCGAAAGTCGGTCGCGTTCGGAGCGTTTGGCCGTAGCTGCAACGTAGGCATCTACCATTGCCTTTTGTTCTGGGGTAGTGATCTTTGCCACTAAGTCATGTTCCGGTGCCAGGGTCATAAAAGAAGCCCCAAAAAGGGTATCCGGGCGCGTAGTAAAGACTTCTATTGTATCGGACCCTGAAGTTCTCGAAGTGCCGGTTGTTTCGGATGCCTCAGCCTCCGCATTCGGAAGGACATTAAACGTTACGGAAGCCCCTTCGGAGCGTCCAATCCAATTGGTCTGAGAATCTTTTAGCGGTTGCGGCCAATCTACGGTATCAAGGTCGTCCAACAAACGCTGCGCATAGGCCGTGATACGCATCATCCATTGCGTCATCTTTTTCCGGATCACGGGATGTCCTCCTCTCTCGGAAACCCCATTGATCACCTCATCATTCGCTAATACCGTACCCAAAGCCGGGCACCAGTTCACTTCGGCCTCTGCCAGGTAGGTCAACCGGTATTTCAATAAAATCCGTTGCTGTTCCGCCGGTGAAAACCCCTTCCAGGCTGCTGCCGTAAATACCGGAGTGTCGTCATCACAAGCCGCCGCCACCGCCGTATTTCCCTTAGCCTCAAAAATGGAGATCAAGGTGGAAATAGGGACTGCTTTATCCGAAGTTGTATCGTACCATGAGTTGAACAACTGTATAAACACCCATTGGGTCCATTTATAGTAGTTCGGATCCGAGGTTTGCACTTCCCGGCTCCAATCGAAAGAAAATCCGAGTTGATCCAGCTGTTCACGATAGCGTTTAATATTGGCAGCAGTCGTTATAGCAGGGTGTTGCCCGGTTTGAATGGCATACTGTTCTGCGGGCAAACCAAACGAATCGTACCCCATAGGGTGGAGCACGTTAAACCCTTTGTGACGTTTATATCTTGCGTAAATATCACTGGCAATATAGCCCAGCGGGTGACCAACATGCAAGCCAGCTCCCGAGGGATAAGGGAACATATCCAACACATAGTACTTGGGCTTTTGTGCTGCATTATCTGCCCTAAATATTTGGTGTGTCGCCCAATAGTCCTGCCATTTTTTCTCAATTTCCCGGAACTTGTAACTCATAGTCGCATTCGCATTTGCAATGGGCAAAAATAGGGGTAATCCCTGTAAAACCGATTTACTTTTCTATTTTTAAGCATTGAATTTTATCTATGAGTCAATACATAGAACGGTATCAGAAAAGACGTTTGATCTCCTCCTACTTTTCCGTGGTATTAAGCATCGCATTAGTGCTGTTTTTATTGGGATCGCTGGGACTATTGGTATTGAACACGAAAAAACTGGCAGACCATTTTAAGGAGCAGATCACCATCTCCGTGTTTTTGAAGGATTCCGCAAAGCCGGTAGAAATTAATCAATTGCAAAAAAGTTTGGCGATGGCCGACTACACAAAGTCTTCTGTCTATGTTTCCAAAGAAGATGCTGCAGAACAATACAGTGAAGATATTGGGGAAAATTTTCAGGAATTTCTGGGCTATAACCCCTTAAAAAACTCTTTTGACGTCAATTTAAAGGCAGATTTTGTTTCCCCGGAACAGGTTGCCGAAATCGCAGCTTCACTTTCCGAAAAGCCCTACATAGATGAAGTAAGTTATGATCAGCCGTTGGTGTCCTTATTGAGTGATAACGTCAAAAAAATTAGTTGGTGGATCCTAATGGCCAGCGCGATATTTACCGTAATAGCGGTATTGCTCATCAATAGTTCCATACGCCTTTCTATATATTCCAAACGTTTTATCATCAAGACCATGCAAATGGTTGGCGCTACTAAAAAATTCATACGAAAACCCTTTGTGATCACTAATATCAAGCTCGGCATCTATGGTGCCCTGATTGCCCTTGTTGCTTTGGCAGTAGTGCTTTATTATGTCAATAGTGCATTTCCCGAGTTGAATCTTTTTGAGGATATGGTTCTGCTGTCCATATTGTTTATTGGTATTCTCTTTCTTGGTGTGTTTATCTCCTACATTAGCACTTACGTTGCCACCCAACGGTTCCTTAACCTTCGTACAAATGACCTGTACTATTGAATTTGATCGTTTCGCAAATAGGATAAAATATTTCTTCCGCTAACAATTAGAATAGTTAACTTGCGTTATCAATCCGAGTGATATGGGTAAGAAAAAGAGCGCAAATCAGAAAAAAAAGAGTGCCCAGTTTATTTTTCAGCGTAGGAACTATTTGTTTCTTTTCATTGGAATTGCATGTATTGCTTTTGGTTTTATTCTGATGAGCGGTGGTGGCAGCGATGATCCTAATGTTTTTAATCCTGAAATCTATAATTTCCGCAGGATTAGGTTAGCGCCATTGTTGGTACTGATAGGTTTGGGGATTCAGGTTTATGCGATTTTATTGGACCCCGATAAAAAAAAGAGCTAATTGGATACGATTGACGCCATCATTCTGGGCATCATTCAGGGATTGACAGAATTTCTACCGGTATCTTCCAGCGGACATCTGGAGTTGGGAAAAGCTATTCTTGGAGATAATTCTATTCCGGAGGAAAGCCTTTTATTCACGGTGGTATTGCACTTTGCCACAGCACTAAGTACTATTGTTGTTTTTCGAAAGGACGTTTGGGAAATTATTGGGGGGTTATTCAAATTTCAATGGAATGAAGAAACCCAGTTTTCGCTCAAAATCGTCATTTCGATGATCCCGGCGGCCCTGGTTGGTTTTTTCCTGGAGGATTTTATGGAAGTCTTCTTTGATGGTGCAATAATCATTGTGGGCATAATGCTGATTATCACAGCTATTTTGCTCTATCTGGCGGATATGGCTAAAACCACTGATAAAGGAGTCTCCTACAGAAGCGCCTTTGTTATCGGTATGGCACAAATGGTAGCAATGCTACCCGGTATTTCCCGAAGTGGTGCAACCATTTCCACTGCGGTATTGTTGGGCATTGACAAAACGAAGTCTGCCCGGTTCTCATTTTTAATGGTAGTTCCCCTTATCCTGGGAAAAGTGGCAAAAGACATCCTTAGCGGGGAAATCGATTTTGAAAGCACACAAATGGGCGCCATGGGAGCAGGTTTCCTGGCGGCCTTTCTAGCTGGTTTAGTAGCCTGTACATGGATGATCCGACTGGTACGCCAAAGTAAATTAACGTATTTTGCTATCTATTGTTTTATCGTTGGCTTGATTGCCATCGGATGGAGCATTTGGGGATAGGTTTGGAACGATTTTTGACCTATGGCTGTAGATAGCTTTACAGAGCAGGATTTTCTGGATGGTAAGATCCTATTGGTGGATAAACCTTTGACCTGGAGTTCTTTTCAGGCCGTAAATGCCTTGAAATGGGCCATTCGAAAAAAGTTTGCCCTCAAAAAGATTAAGATTGGTCATGCCGGAACACTGGACCCTCTGGCTACAGGTCTACTAATCATCTGTACAGGGAAAGCCACCAAAAAGATCCCGGAACTGCAGGCAAAGGTCAAAGAATATACGGGCACTTTTACTTTAGGGAAGACCACACCTTCTTACGACCTGGAAACCGAGGCAGATGCCACCTATCCTGTCACGCATATAACTGAAGCCAGAATATATGAAACAGTAGCGTTGTTTTTAGGGGAGATAACACAAACCCCTCCAGTATTCTCCGCTATCAGGAAAGAAGGGAAACGACTGTATGAATTCGCCCGAAAGGGAGAAACCGTAAGTGTACCTCCGAGAATTGTGGAAATCCACGAGTTCGAAATTACGGATATTAGGATTCCAATAGTGAGTTTCCGGGTGGTTTGTAGCAAAGGGACCTATATACGATCTTTAGCTCACGATTTTGGCAAAGCCTTAGACTCGGGAGCCCACCTTTCCGAGCTTAGAAGAACCAGAATAGGAGATTATCACGTAAATAAAGCCCATACCCCACAGGAGTTCAAAAAATGGTTAGGGGCGCCCGAGCTGTAAAATGTGGCAGAAATGAAATAATTTTGATGAATATCGGTTATTAAAAAACCATGAACCTCAATAACAAACAGTTATCGTTAATCATCACCATTTTCACAATGGCTATCATTGTATTGCTAGCCTATAATGTACATTTGGTGAATAGGGAAGAAGACGAGTATGTTATTGAAATGGCTCTTTTGGATGAAGACATCGAACAGTTGTTGGAAAAAAAAGAGCAATTGGAACAGTTAGCGCAGAACGACCCTATTAAAAGTCACAGGGCGTTCAATGAAACCGCCAAACCTAGTGTAGGGGCCCCAGAGCCACTAAAGACCCTTGAAGAATTAATGGAAGAACGTGAACAAGGGAGTGGTCCAAATGAGTTCCTGGAAAATGATGCCGGGTATGCGGCGAACCTGAAAGAGTTGGCCAAAAGACGCCAGGAACGAAAGGAGCAACTTGGAGAGCGCGACGCTGACAAAAAAGAGTTCACGAATGCCCTTAAGGATAAACGCACTTCTATTTCTTACTCGCTGGTTGATCGCAACGCGTACCATTTGCCTCCTCCAATTTACACATGTATCAGAGGAGGGAAAGTAGTGATAAACATTACCGTAGACGCAGATGGTTACGTTCAGGAAGCCACTTTCAATGAGAAAAGCTCAGGAACCAATGACTACTGCCTCATTGATAATGCTATAGCCTATGCTTTAAAGGCACGATTCAGTGCTGCTCCCCGCTCAGGACAAATTGGCACCATTACCTACTTATTCCAGAGCAAGTAAAGCGGTTAAATCGTTAAGAATATCTTTTCCCTTATCCTTATTGTACCACAACTGTAAGTCTTGCTTGAATTCCGGGCTAAGCTTTCCATGTTCGGCCTTAAACGCATTGACCATATCTGTAGCTACCGAAGAACGAGGTCCCCATTCTCCAAGAACCGTTGTATTATGAGCGTCCAAAGCGATTAGCTTTGGTATGGAGCGGGTACCATTGGTCAAAAACAATGTCATCAAATCCGGATGTTCGTCCCGTAAGATGATCTTTAACTCCAAATTTGGTGATAGTGTCGCCAATTTATTCATAACCGGCAGGCTTGGGGAAGCATCACCACACCAACTTTCCGTAAGTACCAGCCAGGTAACTTTCCTATTTAACTGTCGTGCTTTTTGTGCTACGGCTTCCGGGACCTTTACCGTTTTATCCCAACGGTTCATACGTTTGTCATTCAATTGGGTATAGTTGGCCAGGGCATCTGTCTTTTCCGGCCCGGAATTGGACTTTAGTACAGCCAACTCGCTAACCAATGATCGATATTCCTCGTAGGACATTGCATTGTTAAGTCCGTTTTGAATTATAGATTTTATAGTTTTCACTGGATTTTCTGCAAGTGTATTCATTTTAAAAACGCTTTTCCACAAAACTATTGTCGGAAAACCAGTAAAAAGCTGACATTACTCATAGTTGTGTTGGCATAATAAAAAAACCACCTGTTAAGGTGGCTTTCAAATGGCATTAAAGTTATTTTACTCTACAAGCTCAAATACTACAAATTGGTTCAATTGGGGTCCAAAAGCACTAAAGTTGTTATCTGCCACCAGTACTAAAGACCTGTTCCCATTACTCAAGTCAGGTCCAAATGCGATTCCCTCAATATTGTCTACAACACCATCTGTCAATTGTTCCCGAATCTCCTCAAAATCAAAAAGCAACACCTTTTTTGCAGGTTCATAGTCCGCTCCTTCAAGCGCCTCTACACCGCTAATATCAGTGGCGGTGGCGGCATCTACATCGTAAATCTTCACAGTATTGCCGCCATCCTCATATCCTGTTGAGAAAGAGCGTTCCAAGACTAGGAATTTGTCCTCCGCATATTCCAGAAGCTCTACTACCCCGTTTAATTCAAAAGAAGTACCATTGGCTGCGGGGCGGACCACAGGATCCAATTCATAAGCAAATTCTCTTCCAAATTGTCCAGTGGCCTTGTCAATATAGGCGATTCGAATTGGGGAATCCGTATCCTGAAGGGTAGGTGCCGGGCCATCCTGAACAAGCGGTAATTCCATATTTACCCAAAATCCTAGTCCATCTGTGCTTAGAGATATCCCTTCAAAGACTCCATTTTGCCGTGGTCCTCTTCCGTCTTCATCGGTAACGCTATATCTTTCAGCAAGCTGTATTTCATTAATAAAATCTCCTCCCAATGTCGCTCTGCGAACAAAAGGATCAATGCCGTTATTAACGTTTCCTTCACTAGTCCACACAACATTCCCCCCAAAGACTCTAAGGGCTTCCGGATCTACAGTTCCAGTTGCAAAGGCATCTCCTCCCTGATCCTTAAGCTCCACTACCGACTGAATATCAACTGTAGAAAATTCTTCGTCATTATAAGTCAATTTAGCTGTATAACATCGGGCCGTATTGGGATCATCACTAATCAGATACCAAACTCCGTTGGCATAATCAATTCCAGACAGCCCCCCAACTACGGTGTTTTCAAATTGTAGTCCATCCGGAAGAACAAATTCATCAATATACCTCAGCACTTTTCCATCATCACCAGTGTTTCCCAAAAAATCATCCAGGGCCTCACATGCGCCAAGTGTTAGCAAACAGAAAAGTACCGCTACTTTAGTAAATTGAATCTTCATGGTGAACAGAGGTTTAGGCGTTTCTTAAAGATTCTTTTTTTTAGGCAGTTGCGCTTTAGCTCTTGATTATTTGAATATTAAGTTTTTAGGTTTTAACAGCAAAAAAACTTTAATTTTTCCCAATCTTAAGGATCACGTAACACAACAAAAAAAGCCCGGAAAATTTCCAGGCTTTGATACTCCAAAATTGTAATCATTACTACAGAAATCAAATTGTTTCGTCCCCGATTTCAATTGCTTCTTTCTCTTCATCAATGTACTCAATAGTAATCCAGAGTGTAAATTATTTCTTCAAAAGGATCAAAATCTTCCGGCAGGTACTGATAAGGATCAAACCCTAAATCAAACAGGGCTTCATCTTCTTCTATATAATCAATGCTGGCGAGTAGTTGAACTTCACATTCGTTGTCAATTTCCGCATTTTGGTTGGACTATAGGCGGTGGTAACAAGGTGGGTGCAAAGTAGCACAGCAAGCATGCCAAAAGCCTTTTTTCATGGTTACAATGACTTAAGGCGTTTTAATTCCCATTTTTTTCGATGATTACTTCACGATTTTTGAGTGCTAGAGAAGCATCTACAAATAACCGTCGGCTGTCGTTAGAAAACACCTGATCTTCCTCACATTCAATGACCGCATAATGATTACCCTCATTAAGTTTTACCATTCCCATAACCCGGGCAGTCACTCCCTGCAGATCAAGTATTGCAGCAAGATCCTTTAAACTATGACTAAAGAAATCGAGGGAGCTATGAACGTATTGATAATACCGGTTGGAAGGGGGACCGATACGGATGATAGCTCCGATAGCCATTGTGGGAACTTCGGGTACTCTCCCCGCTCTTTCCATAGGGAAAAGTACCGGAAGTTCGTCTTCCTTTTTCAAGCGTTTTCTTCCCATCATCGATTTTTATCAAATATACGATAGAAAGCATAAAATTAAAAGTAAAGCACCTCCTTATAAAAGTTAAACATTGTTAAATCAATAGCTTTACTTTCGATTATTTGAAAGAACGCTTTTTTATCATCCCTCCTCTGGTATCGTTGATGCTACTCATTACCACAAATGCGTTGGGATCTATCTTTTCCAGTTCAACGGTTAATTTTCGAATTTCCAATCTGGTGATTACGGTATAAATGACTTCATATTCGTTGCGTTCTCCTTTCTTCCCGTAACCTCCTCTTGCCTCATAGATAGTAAGGCCCCTACCCAGTTTTTCGGTGATCATCTTTCGGATTTCCTCACTTTGTCGAGAAATTATCGTTACCCCCGTGTATTCTTCAATACCATCCACTACAAAATCCAGTGTTTTGGAAGCAGCCAAATAGGTTAACATAGAATATAACGCAGCCTCTATGGACAACAAATACGCTGCGGCCAAAAAGATGATGATATTGATAAGGATGATAATGTCACCTATTTTCACCCCTAATTTTTTACTGAGATAGATGGCCAGCACTTCCGTACCATCCAGGACGCTGCCTCCCCTTATTGACATTCCTATACCGGCACCAAGAAAAAAACCGCCAAAAACCGATACCAAAAGTTTATCTTGGGTTACTTCAGGAAAATTGATGAGTGCGAGCACCATGGCCAATCCTAAAATGGCCAATAATGCCTTCACTGCAAATTGTTTCCCAATGGTTCTATACGCCATGAAAAGAAAAGGAACGTTTACAAAAATGATCAACACTGCCAATGGAATTTCGGTAACCTCCGAAACGAGCAGCGAAATTCCGGTTGCGCCTCCATCAATAAATCGGTTGGGGAGCAGAAAACTCTCCAGGCCAAAAGCAGCCGAAAAAATTCCAAAAAAAATAAAAAGGGTATCCTTAACGGCGGAATCTATTCCAAATCGGGGTTTGGTTCCTT
Organism: Flavobacteriaceae bacterium; assembly: GCA_028277085.1. GTDB lineage: Bacteria > Bacteroidota > Bacteroidia > Flavobacteriales > Flavobacteriaceae > Croceivirga. The sequence goes on along the minus strand of JANQHL010000047.1, from coordinate 1,169 downwards.
GTAATCTCCTTCGTTCCTTTAAAATTCCATCAGCGTGGTCCATATCCTAAAGATTTTCAGGATTAATAGCCAGGCTCTTAAACAATTTCGCTTTGGTGGTAAAGAACTTATTTCTTACTTCAATCTGTTTTAATTCCGCATCAATCAAGGTACCTTCCCTTGCATTGATTAGGAATATGGAACTTTCCCCAAAACTGAATTTACGTTCTTCGGCGGACAACAAGGTTCTGTAGTCAAAAACTATATTATCAATCAGACGGTTCTGATCCCCAAACGAATCCAATTCCCGATAGATCGCCAAAACCTCATTCTGAATTTCCAACTGCGTGTTATCCCGCTCAAATTCCGCATCCTGTAATTTGAATTTCGCTAACTTCAGATCCCCCCGCTCCTTTCGGAGAAACAATGGAAAATAAAACTTTATCCCTCCTTTGTATTCCTGGGTATTAAACGAATTGATCTGATCCGGGGCATCGGTTAAAAAATTGTATTCCAGATCGATTTGCGGTAAGAGTTTATTGGCCTTCAACCGTTTGTCCACCGTTAGCCCATCTATTTTAAACCCCAGTGATCTTAATTTTGGATGGTTCTCAATCGTAAAACTGTCCAGAGGCTTTCCGTCAATCTCCAAAGTAACATCGATATCTCTTTGAGGTTCGGGATCCGGAATAACATTGGGTTGTAATTCCACAGGAACCTCGTCAATCCATAAGAAATTGGAAAGCTCCAAGGTCTTCTGCATAAGCTTAACCCGTGCCTGCACCAGGCTCAGCTCCCTGTTTTGCACCGCAATTTTGGCTTCCACCGTATCAATTATAGCAATATCCCCGGCTAAAGCGCTTTTTCGTATTCCTTCAAAACGTTGTGTGGCATTCCCCAGGAAGTTTCGGAATATCTCAGCCTCATTGTACGCCATAAGCCACTCAAAATAAGCTATGGAAGCATTGTATAGCACTTCGTTCACCAATAGATCCTGATCCGCTTTGGTCTGCTCCCTAAAAAACTTGGCCTTCCGCAAGGTAGCCATACGTTCGTTGATCCACGATCCTCGGGCCAGGGCAACAGAAACCCCAGCGCTATAAAGTCCATCTGCAGGAAAAGTCTCATCCAGATTGATGAAGTCACCTTCTGCCTGTTCAAACTGCCCTTTTATTTCAATCCCGTAGTAG
>JANQHL010000213.1 GCA_028277085.1 Flavobacteriaceae bacterium | reverse complement strand
ACCAAAGGAAGCACTATTGCAGTTAAAACTGTATCTGCACTTTTAGGACCGGTGTACACCTTGTAGTACAACCATTCACTACCCACTATAAAACTACGCTGCACCATACTCAACTTTTTGTTGGGGAACAATTTTAGTTGATTTCCCCTGATTATAAAAAGAGACCACTATTTGATTGGCATAGTGTCCTTCTGATGAGGTAACGATGCTATCTTGATGATGAAGGAATTCCGTAAGGATAAATTCTGCCCGATTTTTCACGGTCTCTAATAACATTTTAACAGCGGTTAAATTGTCGAGGTTGACTAACAGTTCGTTATCACCATCGGTCAACATAACATAGCAAGGGAGTGATCTCAGCTTTCGTAATTGTCGTGTTGTTGCTAGCAGTTGGGTGTTGTCTGGGATGGCGTCAAGCAGGGGTTTGATTTCTTCTTTTTTTACCCGCCATTTTGCCTCATGTAAAATAATATTGCCAAATTCTACCCTTGGAAAAAAATCAAATAGTGGATTCAGCGGGCCAAAATTAAATACAATACTACCTCGCATCCCCTGGGTTTGCAGATCACATAAGAACTGGTAGATGGGTAGGGCATTTGCAGAAAAATTATGGGCATTGGTTAAATGCGGAATCACCTCCTTATTGTGCTTTTTAGAACGCAGAAAAATGCGGTTATGCTTTACGGAAATGAAAAGGTCCTCTAAAGCAATTTGCTGTTCCTTGGGCAAATTGGATTGTGCCAAATAGGGAATTTCATATTCCCTAAAATTCGGTCGCATAAGAATGTTTCCCACCCGTGCCTCTGGCAAATGAACAATCTCAGCCAGGATCTTTTTAGGATGTAGCGATTTTTCCTGGGCTATGATGTGCTGCGTGTACTGCGTAATTGCACTGTCTTCATGGCAGAAGCGACCTAATAGATTGGCCGCAGAGGATCCACCAAAACCTGACAGCTTTATTTTTAGGGAATCGTTTTTGCCAATGAGTTCAATCATTCCGGAAAGTGTGTCAGGCAGATCATCCCACTTAAGGGGGAGATCTTCAAAATCGCTCTCCTTGAGTTGTATTGTCATTTCTTGTTGTTCCCTGGCAACCAACAACTTATTCAACAAAAGGCGGTATACTTTGTTTAGCTTTATGCTGTTTTCGGCATAAGGTTCTTCCTGTAGGGGCAACATAAGATCGTCGATCAATGGATTGACGTCTCCATTACCCGAATCTTGCAGGTATCCGATTCCGGTTTCCACGTCTAATACATGTGTCAATGGCATTTCCCGACCCTCATAGCGTTCGTAAAAGGCCTCCTGAAATCTACTAAGATTGGTTTCGCTGTTAGGAGGCGTTATTCTGTTGAACAAAACCATTGCTTTTTTAATCTGAGCCAAATATGTACTATTCAATTCACAAGTGTTCGTGCTTAGTTCAAGGTCAGTTTGGAAAAGAAATTTCAGTTCAAAAGTAGTGGGTCGGTTCTTCAGGTAATCACTGATTTGGAGGTATTGGGAAGTTACATTCCCTAACTTCTTATCCAGAGCATAAAATCGTGCGGCAATGGTTTTCAGGAAGTCTATTTCATCTTGACAACCTTCCAGATTTTCAAGGACGCTTAATAGCTGAGTTACAAATGGAGGGCCAGATACCGATGGTTCTAAAGCGCTGACCAAAACCTGACTGTCCAGAAGTTCATCTAAAAAGCCGTAGGCTTCTTCCGTGGAGATCGTATCATCATCAACCAGCAGCTGGGCTAATTGTGTTAACGTAGCTCCTCCAGCGGTTTTTTCGAGGATCGCCTGAAGGTAGCTGGAATTATCAATCTCTACAATGTGATGTTGCCTGGAACTATTTACATAAAAGTACTCTATATACCGGAGCTGTTCTCCTACTTTGTACAAACTTGAGTTTGGATAAAATGTGAGTTGTTGTTTTATATGCGATAATTTGGCCAGATCCTGTGAAAGTGCCACCAAATAGTTCATATCGGGCCGAGTGTGCCTTTTGTAAGCATCTCTTTGTTTAAGGATCAAACGGGTTTTCTCGCCATAGTCACCCAACGAACAACCTGCAAAAAGCCCGAAAGGAGTGCAGCGCGAACTCATCCGTGCAAGGTATTTCAAAAGGGAAAGTTTCAATCTTTTTTCCTTTTTTGGGTCTAATTCTCCGTTTGTCCATTTTTCTATCTCGAAATAGAAGGAAGGGGAGGCCAGGAAAACGGCTTCTTGGACTATTTTGTTTGAAAAAGCTTCTTTCAGGGAGGTGTTTTTTACCGACTTGCCGTCGGTTAAGTTTTTGTAGAATTGCACAGGAAACAAGGGTGTGCGTAGGACAAAATTATCAAAAGCAAGGTAGGGAATTTTGTTCTTGTTCATAGTGTTAGCGTAACATTAAACATTCATCCCAAGTATTTTCTTTTTCCGATAAGAAATCGATTAGAGTAAGGCCAATTCCTGACAGCCCTTCCAAAAGGTTTAGTCTAAACTCCCATTTTTCATTAGCTCCACCCCATTGCATATAGGGTTCCTCAGGATCATCTGTCTTTCGGGAAAGGCCGTCATTCAACCAGAATTGTCCCACCTTTTCGAAGCCAGCAGTTGGAAACTTTTGCACCAATTGATGGAATATATGGGCGTTGCCAAAGGAACCGTGGCAATATCCGGCATCGACTACTTTTGAACTTTCCGCACTTTGCCTTGCTCCTGTATGCACGAATATTGCTTCAGCCTTTTTTTTCAATTCCAGATCGTGTAATACCTCTGCCCCCCAATCAAATGCCCGGGCAATTCCAATATCCCCGTAACACCATGCTAATCGACTATTGTACTCCACTGATACCTTGGGGTCTATCCAGCTGGGGAATAACGAGATCCCCTCCTCCGTTGTTTTTTCGTATTTCTTCATATAGTTGATGGCCCCCGACACCAGGGTAGCCACCCTATTCCTTTCAATCTTACTTTTATGTAGCCTGGAAAGTAAGAAAACAATACTGCTCATTCCATGTGAAAGGCTCAGGTTATACCCTTTATTGCCTTGTTCTATAGATAAAACGGATTCCCAGCAGGTAGTAGCGCCTTCGTAAATGGCCATTTTTTCCAGTTCTTCCACAAGTACCACCAGAAACTCCTGATACCGTTGTTTTGAGTTTATATTTGAACTGCTCGAAAGGCGTTTTAGAAAATAGAACCCATACCCCATGGCGCCATGCAAAAAGTCATAATCCTTTTTGGATAAATCCAATTGCATTTGTGCAAAGAGAAAGTTATCAAAAGGAGTAAGGAGCTCGTCCAGATCAAGGTCAATGAAGTTTTGGTCGAATAAATGTTGTAGGGCCCAACCAAATCCTGCAATTCCATTGCAATACGTAGGGAAGGAATACCCTTCATTGATTTTATCGATACAATTGGAAATAATTTCCACGCCAGTTTCTGCGTAGCTGTCTTCATCAAAATACTGGGCACAATAGAATTGAAAGAGGGCGACCCCGGACTGCCCCGCTAAAACTCCAATATTTTCTAGTGTATTATATTTTTCAGTTGCGATTTGCGCAAGTTCTCGGATATGCACTTCTAATTCCTTGGTCATATTTAAAAGCTGTAAATTTTTACGATGGTTTACTAAAGATAATTCTTACTTAAATAAAAGAAAAGAAGGTCTTCACTATTATTTTGATAAATTCAAAACATGTTACGGCAAAGAAGAAAATCCAGGCTGATGACCTGGACTTTGTTGCCGTAGATCCAAGAGACATATATCACTAGATGTGAGTTGAGGTACCGCTATTCATAAGCCCAACCTAAATAGAGGGGTTACATTCGATTTTGGGTAGCAGGTAGTACGTAAGGCGGTGCTACCAGCCCCCCTTAATTGCATTGGAGGTTAGATGAGCAATAGCCCTTTCTCTAAACAAGGTTTCGTCTTCAAATTCTTCTTTTTCATGGAATTCAGTTTTTAAAGGTTAACAAATAAATTGATGCAATTGCAGGAACTAGAAGGTACTTAAAAAAGAATGTGTAAGAAAATTCTTTCTGCCCTTTTAACAACATTTTAGTTTATAACTGCTTACAACTCTTTTTTAGCAGCTATCGGTTTTTAGGTAATTTTATTCCTTCCAAAATTTCTTTATGTACCTCATATTCGATACAGAGACCACTGGATTACCGAAACGTTACGATGCGCCCATAACGAATACTGACAACTGGCCACGCTGCGTGCAAATAGCCTGGCAAATGCATGATGCAATGGGTAACCTGGTGGACCATCAGGATTATTTGGTACAACCGGATGGATTTAATATCCCCTACGAATCGGAGCAGATCCATGGGATTTCCACAGCCCTGGCGGAACAGCAGGGCATTCCTTTGGGGGAAGTATTGGCGAAGTTTGAGGAAGCATTGTCACGGACCAAATTTGTGGTTGGGCAAAATGTAGAGTTCGACATTAATGTAATGGGTTGTGAATTCTACCGGGCGGGAATAGCGAGTCCTTTGTTGGATTTACCGGTTTTGGATACCTGTACAGAGCATACTGCGGAACTCTGTAAAATTCCAGGAGGACGTGGAGGAAAATACAAGTTGCCCACCTTAACAGAGCTTCACGAATACCTTTTTGGTGAGCCCTTTGCGGAAGCTCATAATGCTTCGGCAGATGTTGAGGCTACTACACGATGCTTCTTAGAGCTGGTACGGAAAAGACAGTTTACCCAGGAACAGTTGGATGTCTCGCCTGACTTTTTTGCGCGTTTTTCGGAAGCGAATCCGCAAGAAATAGCGTTGGTAGGCTTAACCCACATCAATCTTCGGGAAGCCTCAAAAAAGATTGCCACCTCCGAGCGGCAACAGGAAAGTAGCGGTATTTCGCAACAAGAGTTGGAACGCAATAGCCAAAGCCTCGAAAGCATAGACTTTGTCCATTTGCACAATCACTCACAATTCTCCGTCTTACAGTCCACGATGAGTACTAAAGCAATAGTACAGCTGGCCGCTGATACCGGAATGCCTGCTGTGGCGCTGACGGACCATGGGAATATGATGGGTGCTTTTCACTTTGTAAAGGAAATTAATGCTCATAACAAAAGAATACGACAGGAAAATGAGGCTGCGGCGACAGATGGCAAACAGGGGAGTGGCCGTGAAATGATACCCATTATAGGATGTGAGTTTTACGTTTGCGAAGATCATAGCAACAAATCCGTTAAGGATTATGGATTTCAAATCGTATTTCTGGCCAAAAACAAGGCCGGCTACCAAAACCTGATCAAGATGGCTTCGTTGGCTTATACGGATGGTTTTTATTATGTGCCGCGAATTGATAAGGAAATTGTTAGGCAATACAAGGATAACCTAATTGTACTGTCCGGAAATCTATATGGAGAAATACCGTATAAGCTGCTGAATGTAGGAGAAAACCAGGCAGAAGAGGCCCTGCTTTGGTGGAAGGAAGCGTTTGGGGACGATTTTTACCTGGAAGTAATGCGTCACGGCCAGGAGGATGAAGATCGGGTCAATACGGTATTGCAGCAGTTTTCCAAAAAACATGAGGTAAAATTAGTGGCCACCAACAACAATTATTACGGTAGCAAAGCGGATGCCGAGGCCCACGATATCTTACTTTGTGTTAAGGATGGTGAAAAAGTAGCTACTCCCATTGGAAGAGGAAGAGGGTATCGCTATGGATTGCCCAACCAGGAGTATTATTTTAAGTCTCCTGAGGAAATGAAGCTCCTTTTTAAGGACTTGCCCGAAGCCATTTTAAACCTCCATGAGATTGTCGATAAAATCGAGCCTTTTGATTTGGCCCGGGATGTACTGCTTCCCAAGTTTGCTATTCCCGAAGCCTTTATGGTTGAAGAAGACAAGCAAGACGGAGGCAAGCGGGGAGAAAATGCGTATTTACGACATCTCACCTATGAGGGCGCCAAAGAACGGTATGGTGCGATTACTTCGGAACTGGAAGAGCGTATT
>JANQHL010000082.1 GCA_028277085.1 Flavobacteriaceae bacterium | reverse complement strand
CGAAAGCCGCCACCATCGCTATTGCCGAGCACCATGGTCCCGTATATCTAAGATTCGGTCGACCAAAAGTCCCCAATTTTACTCCTGCTGACCAAAAGTTTGAGATTGGCAAAGCCCTTATGTTAAATGAGGGGACAGATGTCTCAATAATGGCAACCGGTCACCTAGTATGGCAAGCTTTATTAGCTGCGGAAAATCTGGAAAAACAAGGCATTTCTTGTGAGGTATTAAATATTCATACCATAAAACCGCTGGATGAAGCTGCAGTTTTAGCCTCCGTTCAAAAAACCGGATGTGTGGTCACTGCAGAGGAGCACAACTATCTCGGGGGCCTGGGCGAGAGTATATCGCGAACGCTAACCACACACTACCCTGCCCCACAAGAGTTTGTCGCTACACAAGATACCTTTGGAGAAAGTGGGACCCCGGAAGAACTCATGGAAAAATACGGCTTGAATACTAAAGCCATAGAAGCTGCCGTTTTAAAAGTGTTGAAAAGAAAATAGATTTTGGTATCGTCTTTGATACCTCTTTCAACGCAACAGTAAAACGAAGCACATTATGAAAAAAACACTTGTATTGGTGTCCGCCATTCTTATGGGCACAGGTCTTTTTGCGCAAATTGGTCCCGGATGGGGAATTAAAGCTGGTCTGAATTATAACGGGAACGGCGATTATTTTAATTCTGCTGAGCAGGCCTTTGAGAACCCCGATAGAAATACCGGTTTACATGTAGGGGTGTGGGGTAAACTTGGAAATCGGCTCTATTTCCGCCCGGAGTTGGTATATACCAGCACTTCTTCCGGCTATAACGAAGGGGATTTGAAAATTCAAAAACTAGATGCTCCCATGCTTGTCGGAGCAAAGATCATAGGGCCGTTGCATGCTTTTGCAGGCCCTTCTTTCCAGTTATTGCTGAATACCGAATTTGACGGTAACGATTTTGACGATGTGGAAAATGACCTTACCGTAGGGTTAAATCTCGGTGCCGGTGTAAATCTCGGCAACTTCGGTATTGATTTGCGGTACGAAAGGGGATTCTCGGAAAACGAAGTGAATTTCATTAATTCCAACATTACCACCCTTGATGGAGACCGGGTAGACACTCGACCAGATCAGTTGATCCTGAGTTTTAGTCTTAAACTCTAACCCTTTAGGTAATCCTTAGGACGAAAACAAACCTCCTGAACACCAATCGGGAGGTTTTTAACTATCGGGATCTCGATAATCCGGTATCGAATCCCCATCTGAATCCGGGAAGGTAATATTTCCATCGGCATCGATACTAATTTCTTCTGAAGTACGGATACCATCATTATCATCATCGAGATCCAGAAAGTCTGCAAAGAGCGGCGATCTGAATTCCCGTTCTTCGTCTTCATCAGTATTATCATCAAACATGTAGCCGTTCCCATTTACGTCCTCCAGAATGGAAGGAATTCCATCCTGATCGTGATCTGCCTCTACCATGGCCAGAACATTGACCTCAAAAACCAAAGGGCTGTAGGCAGGAATTAGAACTTGACTGTTATTAAAAAAGCCTAATCCAGAGGGCAAGAACATGATGCCCACACCAAAGCCTTCCACATCAAAAGTACCATCAGGATTAACTATTGGCTCTCCACCGGAATTAATAAATGCCGTCCCCTCTGTAAAGCCTCTCGCTCCACTTTGAATGCCAGGGGCTTGTATTTGAGGCAAATCGAACCAAACTCCGGTAGTAGAGGCGTCAAACTCAGTGCCATTCAATAGTTTTCCCGTATATCGCATTAAAACGGAATCTGCCACAGAGGGATTCGCCCCGACACCTTGACGAGGGATAAGATAGTAAAACGTATGGGGGATATCATTCTCCTCTTCGCTAAGCCCGAGCTCAATCGAATTTACATTGATCACTTGTGAAAGGACTTGTTCTGAAAGCGGAATTTTGTCAGCGTTGTCCCCTGCAATGGTGTCAATCAAGATTTTAAAATCAAAGTCCGGGGCTACGGGCTCTTGAAAATCTTCATAGTTGTAGAAATGCGTATCTAAAAATTCTACGATTTCAGCATCATTTTCAACAGCAACCTCAGCCAGTAATCTTGGAGGCACAATTTGACCAACGGGCACGCCGTCGTCATCTCCGCATGCAGAAAGCAATCCTAGCGCCAAGAGCAAACCCGACAACTTCTTCATCGTAATGGATTAAGTATTTGGTGGCGCAAGATACGATTTTCCCCTATTTTTGTTTAACCTGTTAACGAAACCTTTGCAGCCATGCGTGTTGATAAATTTCTATGGTGCATACGATACTTCAAAACTAGAAGTCTTGCCACTACCGCGTGCAAAAAAGGGCAAGTAAAGGTTAACGGGGAAAGTGCAAAACCTTCCCGGGAAGTTTTTCGACAGGATGAGATAGGAGTACGTAAAGATCAAATTGACCATCAGCTGGTTGTGCTGGAACTTCCTGAAAGTAGGGTTGGTGCTAAACTTGTTGGCCTTTATAGAAAGGACACTACCCCAAAAGAAGCTTTTGAACATGCCGAACTCGTGAAGATGGCGAAGCAGCACTACAGAAAAGGAGGTACCGGACGGCCTACCAAAAAAGACCGCCGGGATATGGAAGAATATCTTTTTGACACTGAAACTGAAAATACAGCTCCGGAAGAATAATCTAATCTAGAAGTATGAGCAATCAGATACTGGGACACACCAAAATTCAACATAAAATTGAACGCATAGCGTATCAGATCTACGAAACCAATGTGGAGGAAGACGAAATCATAGTTGCCGGGATAACAGGAGGAGGATTGCTGTTTGCTAAAAAAATCGCCGCTACACTTGAAAAGATCACCCAAGCGTCAATTGTACTGTGTGAGGTAGGAATGGACAAGCAAAATCCCCTTGCCAGCGGAGTTACCACTTCCCTTCCCGAAAAAGACTATGAAAACAAATCCGTTGTTTTGGTAGATGATGTCCTTAACTCGGGAACTACTTTGATCTATGGTGTGCATCACTTTTTAAAAACACCACTCAAACAGCTAAAAACTGCAGTACTGGTAAATCGAAATCACAAAAAATATCCCGTGAAAGCGGATTACAAAGGGATATCACTATCTACCTCTTTGAATGAACATGTTAGGGTTGAACTGCGCTCAAAAGCGTACAGTGTGTATTTAGAGTAGTTGTTCCTGAATTGCCTCGCTAATTTCCGTTACCGTTCTACTATTGCAATCTACAGTATAATTAGCCATAGCGTAAAATGGTCCACGTTCAAATAGGTGTTTTCCAATAAATTCCGGAAGGTTGTCATCCGAAATATCAGTTACGAGCGGTCGTTGTGATTTTTCCGAAACGATCCTTTGGACCAAATTCCCTATGGATAGTTTAAGGTAAAATGAGTATGGCGTACTTTCCTTTACAAGTTGCATATTATTGCCATAGCAGGGTGTACCCCCACCTAGAGCGAGTACTAGGTTTTTTCTTGTCTTCAGCACCTCTTCCAATACCTCCATTTCCTTTTTCCGAAAAAAGAGCTCTCCTTGGCTTGAAAAAATTTGGGAAACACTACTGCCAACGGCTTCCTCAATCGCCTGGTCAAGGTCAATAAATTCCAACTTAAGGTCGCGTGCAAGTCGCTTTCCTATTGAAGTTTTTCCACTTCCCATATATCCTAATAATACTATCTTCATTTCCTTTTACTACCGAGAATTTAAAAACTCAAATTTATCACTATTTGCTGTTGAATAATAAATTAAGGATTGTATATTTGCACCCGTTTTCGTTGAAAACATTTGACCTGATAGCTCAGTTGGTAGAGCATCTCCCTTTTAAGGAGAGGGTCCTGGGTTCGAGCCCCAGTCAGGTCACTTTCTAAGAACCCATTTTATACCAAAACCCTGTATACCATATGATTTACAGGGTTTTGTGCTTTTGAGCCTTTCCATACTATTCGTTATAAATTGGTTTTAATAGTTCACAGATGGTCAACATTGTGTTACCATTGAAAAACATGGCGAGAATCCCTTCATCGTTGATTTGATTTTCGCAACAAATGTTTCATGCAAAATCTGTAGGAGCTATATCGAACCCTGTTTTTTTGGATAAAGCAATTTATTCGGTGAGCATAGAATTGCATATTACTGAAAAGTCCTTAGTTATTAAGACTTTGGGCGGTAGGTTCTAGTCTCTCCCGTCGGTTGCTTAAATCATATAATTCATGCCTGCTTAATATAGTTTTGCTTGAGATAAGAACAAATAAAATCTATACATTATTTCTCCCTTCTGTATAGAAAAACACTTTTAGAGTTAAAGGTAGTTTATAACGATGCAGTTTTATTTAAAATACATTCTGGTCAAGTTAAACCCTTATAATACTCTTTAGGACTTCACCATCACAACAAAATACATCCGATGACCCAAATCATGTGTCTAATCCAAGTAATCAATTTTAGAGAAGTAATAATCTGAACCATTTTACCACAAGCTTCTATAGGCACACAATAAAGCGTAAATATTGGGGTAGCAATGAGCATTTGAAACCTAAAGGATAGGATGATTAAGGAAATTCACTTTGTCAAAAAAGTTGCTAAATGTGGTTTTCTATTCAGGGATGTGCTTAGCTGAAGCGTTGTAAGGATTAGGTGAGGATAGTGCGGCACTTATCCATTTAGACGGGATGTTTTCGCTCAAAATCCTCATGGTTCTGATTAAGGCTTTGAACGCATTAGAGTGGTGACTCTAAGCACGCAAAAAACTTTGACCTGAACTGGAAATCGTTACCGAGCGTATCGTAAATAAAAGGTGCTACAAAGTCGCATGGCCGTATACTTAATCGAAAAAGGACAAATGAAACGAAAAATTGCACTATTCTCATGGCTTGTCATATTGGGCACGAAATCACTTTTGGCACAAGACAATAACAACATTGACTGGTGGAAAGCACCACACCGTTTCCTTCAGTTCAATCTACAGGTAAAAGATGCCCCACTAATCGATGCCGAAGAACTGATTCGTTATGCCAAAGATACCCTTCGTGCTGAGGGCATTATGTTGCAAACGGCCGGCATTTATGCATGGTATCCTACAGAGGTGCCCTACCATAACAAGAATCCATATATGGGAGGTCGCGATGTCTTTGGTGAACTTAATGCCGCAGCCAAAAAACATGGTCTTAAGGTATTGGCTCGTACCGATTGGAGCAAGACCACAGAAGACACCTATGTGGACTTCCCCGAATGGTTTGTGCTTGATTCTGAGGGCAGTCCGAGTTACAACACCTTGAAAAGGCCAGGGCTCTTTGACAAACTCATTGATACCGACGGGGCGGGCCCTTATCGCAATAAAGCCGTAGCAATACCTGCCATGCAGGAAATTATCAAAAAATACGCTCCAGATGCCTTCTTTTTCAGCTTTGCCAGCCATAAGCTGTCCTATGGCCCCTACTCGCAGACGCTATTCAGGAAATGGTATGGCAAATCTATGACCCAAGCCTCCAAAAAAGAGTTGAGTGCGTTCAGAATAAAAAGTTACTACGAGACATGGAAAAACTGGCATGCGGGCATCAAAACTGCAAATCCAAACACGGTGCTAGTAGGGCGTTTGAAATTAGAGCAGCGGGAAACCATTGAATTCATGAGTCAATATTGTGATGTGAACTCTACCCAACCACGTGATGATTACAAAGATGGCTGGTCGATGCAAGACCCACGTTGGAAAGCTGCAGTGGAGACCAATTTTGCCCGGGCAACGCACAACAACGGCGAACGCCCTTTGATACTCACCAATACGGCCCCAGGCCTGAAATGGCGTCATACCGCACTACCCAAGGGCGAGTTTGATTTTTGGACCGCCCAGATCATATCGAACGGCGGTAATTGGTTACCCTCAACTACAGGTTTCCCAAAAGTGATGGAGGATGAAACCACGTTGGAGCTGGTGCGTGATTTCAATCGCCAAATTGAAAAAATACAGCCGTATTTAAGTGATAACATCAAACAAGCAAAAGTAGGTGTGCTTAATGGCGTAATGAACTTTAAAGAAGCAGAAGACGAACTATACGGATTTTTTGAAACGCTCATCAATACACAGATACAGTTTGATGTACTCTCAGAATACAATATAAAGAAAGACAAGCTCGAGGGATATGACCTATTAATACTACCCAACCAAAAAAAGATAAGCAAAGCGGTTTATGAGATCATTTCAGCATTTGCAAAAAAGGGAGGAAGAACACTCTCCTCCTTTGAAACGGGCCTTGAGGACGAAAATGGAAAAAAGCGTGAAAAGGTGTTCTTTGACCAGTCCCTAAACATAGAGAAACGGTATCAAACCGTGCCCAATCCAGTAGGGGCGTATTACCGTATTGAGGATACTTTGCATCCGCTTTTTAAGGACTTTGGTAATACAAAATTGATTCCCTACGGAGAGGAGGCCATTAAAATTAAAAGCGATGCACCACCCTTGATGACATTGGTGCCCAATTTCTCTCCTGAGAACAAGTGGGGCGTACCACCAGAAAGGGCTTCTTTGAGGAAACAATCCTCCTCATTTCAGCTTGGTTTTGCAAACGCCAACCATATATATTTTCCGGGTCGTGTCGGGCAATTTGCCTGGGAACATCGTTTGCCCATAAGCTCACAACTCCTAAGAAACGCCATTATACATCTTGCTCCCAACAGTGCGCCCGTAACCACTATAAATCACGAAAAGGTCATGGTCAATATCTTCAAAAAAGATAGAGGCTACCTCATTTTTTTAGTCAACAATGAAGGGGAACGACCCATGCCAAAAGCCACCGTGTTAAAAAATTTGGAGCTACGATGGAATACCTCCAAAAACATCCAATCAATGAGATCCATTTTGTACGACAATGATATTTCCTTTGAAAAAAAGAATACCTCGTCCGTGTATTTTACCCTTGACAAATTGAACACTTGGGATGTTCTGTACGCAGAATAGGTTTTAAGTATCCAGACAAAATTGAAAAACCTTAAAACTCATTTTTTTTGGTGTCGCGAATGGTAACTCGAAAACAACTATCCTTTCTCAAAGGAATAGGAAAATGAAATTTCTTCCTTAAAATCTTCCACGGGTGTCTTTATTTTTAAAGTAATTGGATTTGCATGCAATCCCGGAAAGGGAAACCAATTGTTATCTTTATTTTCTCCTACCACCAGTTCAACATTGCCTTTCAATACTTTGAACAATATACTTTTTTCTGAGGATGTTATCCGCACGGTTCTGGCATCTATCTTTGTCAGCGAGACACCCTCGCTCAAGATAATGGGCTCCACTATTTGTACATCCGGTTTTCTGTCATGATATCGAATCGAGACGTTCTTTATAAGAGTGTTTTCACTAATGTCATAATCATAGCTATAGGACACGCCCCCGGGTAAAAAATCACTATCTGATAGTTCCCCACTGGTACTTATCTGAACACTTTCCTTGTGTCCTTCGATGGCAATGTTCGATTTGTTATCGTATAGATTGGTAAAATATCCATTTTCATTCCTGAATTCGATACGAGGTGTCAACGGAATAATGGAATCTTTCATGAGAGGCATGTGTATCTCCTCGCCCCTAACATATTTCGTCTGTGAAGCAGCATGTAGTATACCGAATCCATCGGCATACACGTTGAGCATGGCACCTCCCCGTGGGAAATGACGGTATTTGTCACCACCCCAACTGGTATAATCATGATAATCATAAGAGGATACGGTGGCCATCCATGGCCCTTTTCTGAGCGTGGCCACTTTGATGGTTGGGAAGAATTTTACCCAATCGCCCTGTTGCCCGGGAAAGGGTTTGGATACCCCCTTCTGATGTCGTCCAAACTCCAAAGCCATTGCAAGGTTTTTAGCTCTTGCAAACGTAGGGTACAGGTTAGGCTGACCTGTTTTACTGGCAAAGGCCCATACATCACGCCCATAACCTACTAGTCCATTTTTGATGGAACTGCGCAGGTATTCCAGATTTTTTAAGGCAGCGGTCTGGTATGCAGGGTCTTCATCGGCAAAAAGACTGAATAGTACTTGTGAACCATCGGCGGTTTTGGTACCATAACCCGTCCATTTGTAAGAACGTGCACCCCAGGAACCATCGATTACTCCGTTGGGATATACAAAATGGATGACCTTGGCCAACGATTTTCTTGCGTAGTCCTCTGCAGCCTTATCGCCCGTGATTCGAGCGTAAAGTGTCAAACCCCAAAGCGACATATCCATTTGATAGCTTAAATCGACCCCATATTTCACTCCATGCACTCTAGCGGCCTCACCGTGTATAAATTGATCTTCGTCCATTTTGGCAATGGTCTGCCATGCCAGTGTTCTTGCTTTATTTAAAAATAAATCTTCACGTGCCACATTCTGCCAAAGCATGGCCAAAGTGCAAGCCGAAGTGGGCACGTAGTTGATGCTTGCGTAATCAGGGCTCATTTTTTCAACAAGGTACATGCCTGCCTTACGCATCGAAATCTCCCAGATTTCACGCTCTTTTTTGCTCAGGTATTTTTTTAGCTTAGGATAAGCCGCCGCCATCATCAACAATTGGTCGGCAGTAGTACCATCCCATTCCCACGGATTTTCTATCCACTGACCTGCTTTTTCTTGTTTGGTAATGAGCCAATTTCCCAAATCAATTGCGGCCCTGCGGTACTTCTTTTCGCTAGTATTTTCATACATGATGACAAAAGGATACAGGGCCTCTGCAGCCCTGGTATAATAAATGTTGTTCTCAGGGTCTAGCAATCCACCATATTCAGGGCTTGATTTGTCAGTATCCTGTTGCTTCAGCAAGGCTTGCGAAAGATTAGCCAAAGTTTTAAAATATTCCTTTTCCGCTTCTGTATCGAACTGTTGAGCAATGCCCATGAACGAAAAGGCCATCAAAACAAGTGCGGTTGTTATTCTATCAATCATTTGAAAATGGTTTTTGTACTAAGGATCTAATTGCCAACAATTCTCTTTGTATTTGGCGGTTTCGCCTCAGGTATAATCGGTGACTGTGCTTCCATGCGTTCTTTCCACGAGTTAAAGAGCTGCACCATTCGTTCCAATTCTTCCGTTTGGGTTTGGGCCAGATTGTTGGTCTCTCCAGGATCGGTGGCCAGATGGTATAGTTCCCAATCGTCTTCCTCACGGACAATTTTCCAATCACCTTTACGTGCAGCGGCGCCCGTTGACCATTCAAAGAATAAAGGGCGGTCAGCAACGGTATCCTTACCTCTTAGGATGGCTTCAAAACTGATACCTTCCATGGGCAACACTTTTTCCTTGACTTCGTACGGATGGTCGATCAACCCCAGCAAGGTGGGGAAGACATCAATAAAATGTCCATAGTAGGCATGATGGATGACGTTTTGGTCTTTCAGTTTCGCCCAGTTAATTATGGCGGGGCTGTTGATCCCGCCCTCATAGCTATTGTTTTTGTACATGCGAAAGGGCGTATTGCTTACGTTGGCCCAATCGCTTCCAAGGCTTGTCCATTGTCCAACGGTCCCTATTTTTCCATTCCCCGGAAGCTCAACCACTTCAGCACTACTGCCATTGTCCGAGATAAAGAGGATTATGGTATTTTCCAATTGTCCTAAACGTCTCAAAGTGTTCATAACTCTGCCAATGTTTTGGTCCAACCTATCAACCATTGCCGCATAGATAGCCATCTTCAAGTCTTCTGTGTCTTGTTCAGCTTCGGAAAGTGTATGCCAAGGCACATGGGTGGGCTCGTACAACTTAAAATCGTCTGAAATAAGGCCCAGTTCCTTTTGTCTTTCAAAACGCCGCTCTCGAATGGCTTCATAGCCCACTTTATATTCGCCGCGATATTTGGCAATATCCTCAGGCCAAGCCATCAAAGGGTCGTGGGGTGCCGTATAGCTCAGATAAAGAAAAAAAGGGTATTCTTCTTCAACCGCCTCGGTGATGTACGTAATCCCCCAATCGGTAAAGGCATCGGTGGAGTAATAGGTGCTATCGGGCGTATAAGGTTCATATCGCTGACCCTCCACATAAAAGGGTCGTACCCGTTTTTGGGCCGGTTTTGGTTCTCCCGGACGTTGCTCACCAGGATTGAATTGATTGTGCGAACCGCTCAACAACCCGTAATAAGCGTCAAACCCCATTAAGGAATCGGTAGGTACATCAACGCCGTGGTGCTTGCCTGACATATAGGTGCGATAGCCCTTATTTTTCAATTCGGCAGCAATAGTGGTACACTGTTGCCAGTTAGGTTTCCAGCTTCTGCCTACTCCCACCTGCTGGGCATATAAGCCCGTTAACAATGCCGCCCTCGAAGGGAAACACTTTGATGTATTGTAAAACTGGGTAAAGCGATGCCCCGTATATGCGAGACTATCAAGTACGGGCGTATCAATTTCGCTACCGTAGCACCCCAAATCACTCCAGCCCATATCATCGGCCAAGATGAGAACAATATTGGGGGAATTATCCTCTGAGCCGGCTACAATACCTTTTTCTTTTGTATCACATCTCAGAAACAACACGGAAAGACCAAGAAGGAGAGCTTTCATTTTGGTTTCTTTCAATTTATGGCGATTGTCCATAGGGGTTTATTCGAGAATAGGTCTTAGACTTTTGAACTCCAGAACACTTCTTCCTTTTTCCAGATATCCATATCATACTCGATGCCCAACCCAGGAGCCGTAAAGATTTTCATATTGCCGTTTTTTGGGAGCACAGGGGAGTGCCAATCCTTTTGGTTCTTCTCACCGCCTACCCTATATTCTTGGTGGTGAGACAGTGTGGGGCAAACAGCAAAAACCTGGGTGGGTGCCGCAGCCATGGGCCCAGCCTTTGGGGAATGGGGTGTAAACCCTACTCCATAATAGTTTGCTAAGTGTGATATTTTCAAAGTGCGTACCATACCACCGTGATAATAAACATCTGGTTGTAGCGTGTCCATAGCTCCGATTTCGGCCATCAATTTAAACTGGTCAAAGCTGAAATCCTGTTCCCCACCTGCAATGGCACAACTGGTCGCGGCGTCCTTGACCAATTTATGCGACCATAGGTCTTGCCAGTAACATGGCTCTTCAAAGAACTCCACCTTATGATCTTCGAGCATTCTAAGCACCTCAATGGCCTCATCAGCAGTGTAGGAACTATTGCCATCAACGTACAGCGTAATGTTCTCTCCTGCCCTTTTCCGCATGTAGGGCACCCATTCGTTGGTTCGGGCAATGTAGGGCGCTGTATTTTTCATTCGCCCCCCGACCTTGAACTTAATAGCTTCAGCCCCAGTGGCCTCAATGGTCTTCAAAATTTTATCAGTTTCGCCTTCGTAAGGGTCTTCACGCTCCAAGCTCGAAATATATACAGGATATTCGGTTCGCACCTGTTCGCCTAGAAAAGTATGGGCAGGGGTATTCGCCAACTTGCCCAACAAATCCCAAATAGCAATCTCAACGGTACCGATACCATTCCAATAGGGCAGACCGACAAACTTATAGTTTCTGTCATACTTTAGCAGTTCGTTTGGCAAATTAGCGACTTCCCTGGCATCCTTGCCCACAAAGTTCTTGGCCGCCAATTGGGTAAATATGGTTTGCGTAGCCATAAAACGCCCCTTGTTCATGGCCGTCACCCCTTGATTGCCCTCCACATCGGTAACCCTTAAAAAGAAACGCTTTTTGGTATCGACCACCTCAATCTTATCAATTATTATCGGAGAGGCGAATGTTGCCTTTACCCTTTCGGTGATATCAGCCTCCAAGGTTCCCCCGTCATACGGTTTTTTGATATTTTTTGGAGTCTCCATCGCCTTAGCCGCATCGTTACAGGCCGTAATAGGCAGGGTAATGGCTGTAGCACCCGCAATGGTAGTTGTTCTTAAAAATTTTCTTCTATCAAACATTCTATTTTTGTTTTTCAGTAGTAACGTCTTTTTTGGTTATGGTTTTTCCGTTGATTGATACATTTTTCAGTACTAAATCCTCAACATGATTCGCAATCATGGGAGCGAGAGATTTCTTTATGGTAATGTTTTCCATGAATACCCTGTGGATGTTTTCTTCTTCCCTACCGTTTATCGTAATTGAAATCTTCGTAGCTGCTTCCATTTCGATATTTTGGAAATAAAAATCATTGTATTTCACAAAATGTTCATTGCCACGCCAACCCGAATAGTCAGTGGTAAACTCAAAACCATAAGATACGGGGGCCAACACCTTCATATTTCGCATGTAGACCTGCTCGATAAAACCGCCCCTATCAGGATTGCTCTTAAACTGAAAGGCATGTTTTTCGCTGCCGTGCAATGTGCTGTTCTCTACAAACACGTTGCGGACCCCACCACTCATTTCCGATCCAATGCAGAATCCACTACCTACTACGTTTGTAAAATCATTATCACGTATTATGATGTTTTCTGAGGGTGGATAGTCCCACCCGTCTTGGTCCCTGCCCGCTTTGATGGCGATGCAATCATCCCAGGTGTTAATAGTGCACTTTTCGATGAGCACATTCTTGCAGTGTTCCGGGT
>JANQHL010000303.1 GCA_028277085.1 Flavobacteriaceae bacterium | reverse complement strand
GGGGCGGTTTACCGAAATCAAATGCAAACCAAAGAAAGGGGAATAGAATGTTACCTTTCACATATGGAAGAATTAAGTGTTCTGGCAAAACAAAAAGGTCTAAAGGGCCTTAATATTGAGCCCATGTCGTCAATGGCCGAACCACCAACCACCAAAGGTGAAATTGATTACATGATGGAGCGATTGGGTAAGTTTCATGACAGCAATCCTCAAAACTCAGTTCCGGTAAGGCTCTGCGGGGACATTAGTCATGGCCTTGCAAATGAGCGATTTCAAGTTGTTTACGACAATGTAACTCTTTTTAAGCATTGTATCCCTTACATGTCAGAATTTCATTTTAAGAATACAGATAGACATTTTAATAGAACTTTTGGGTTCTCTGAGGGAGACTGCACACGCGGTATCGTTGATTTGAATGAAATCAAAAGACTCTGTATAAAGAACCAAAACCTATGGCCAACAAAAGATACCGTGGGATATCTGGAAATAAATGGCCCTAAACTAGGTCGTGATTACAGTGATTTATTATTGGAAGAACAACTTATAGAATCTCTTCAGAAGTTGCATGATGTTTGGGAATATCAACCTGTCTAGCGATTTACTTAGTGTGAAGTCCTAAAGGCTAGCACGGCTTTTCTCAGAATTTTTTTAATGGCTGTGGGCTAATACACCTTAGTCCCAATTTACAATGACTTTGAGACTATCCCTGTCATCTGCCCTTTGTATGGCTTGTAAAAGTTTATCCTTGCCGAAATATTCATCTTCCCTGGTCATTTTGTTCAATAAAGGTAGTTTATTGGAAACAAGCATTTCGTGGGCAAGATTTATCCCATGCATAGTAGAACCATGGGTAGCTTGATAGCATTGCAATTTGTAGTGAATATCATTATTCAAATCAACAGAGTGCATAATTTGCGGTTTCCCAGTCGGACCTTTTACTCCCGCATGGGCATCCAAAACGGTATTGTAACCTAAAAGTTTTGTTGACAAATTATAACCAGCTTCATGGGGAACATTCATCATAATAAAGTGTGGTTCGTTAAATGGTTTACATGCTTCAAAAACATTTTTAACCACATTTTCATCCCATAGAATACCAACTGTTCTTTCATCCCCAAAATCAGTCATAACCCTTTCAAGGCGTTGATGACCACGATTGACTAGGATGATTTTTCTTGCGCCCATTGCCTGTGCTACTTGTAATGCATAAGTACTTTGAGAGCCAGCACCAATTAAAACCACTACTCTGTTTTCAATGCAATTATTAACCCGGGTCATGCCTTCTAGGCAACATGCCAAAGGTTCCAATTGGCAAATAATATCGGGATTCATGTCCCTTGGGAATTTTTTTATTGGACCAAGCTGAACAAACCAATCCGGTAAGATGGCGTGGGTTCTGGCAAATCCGGGAAACTCATGTCCAGTTGCATGAGTATCTGGACAACTCGTCCAATCGCCTGTCCCATTTATACCACAATAAATGCAATCTTTGTCCCCACAAGGTAAATCACACCCTATCCCGACCAAATCACCTTCCTGAAAATTGGTTACTCCATTGCCTACTGAAACGACTTCACAACAAACTTCATGAAGGATAATGGCCGGCCATTCTTTAATTCTCGTTAATCCATTTTTATAGATTACAACATCAGACTGACATATAGAGGTGCGTCTGGTTTTCACCAAAATTTCACCAAAACCAGGTTCTGCAAGAACTTCTTTAGAAGAATGAAATTGACCTTGAACTTTGTCAAGATAAAAGGTTGTACTGCTTACCATCTTAATTTATTTCAACATATTTACCTGCAAACGGGCATCCACAGTTTTTTTAGTAAAGAAATGTTTTAGCCAGAGTGCTGAGAAACTTAATTACGATGCCTAAAATAATCTGTGTTTCTAGATTTTCTATCCTGAGCTATTCTGAAAAACTACACTGGTGCTGTAAACGGGCTCCAACTGATTGTTTGCCTAAACTGCGATATTTTATTAGAAATAGGTACAATTTAAAAAGCTGGTGTTACCAAATATTTTGATAGAAGCCTCAAATCTTGGAAATGAAAACAGGATATAAGGGATTAAGAACGTTCTTCCAACTACTGAAAATTAAACCCAACACAATTTTGATTCCAATAGGCTTTACCCTTAACGGAGTCGATAATTAAGGGAAATTTTCCCTATTCAAAATTCTCAATAGATCAATTGTACATTGATTCTCTTGAGGTCAACGGAAATAACATTGATTTGAAATCATCTGAGTTCACCCAAATGTTGAGAAATAGTTTTCATATCCGGGTAACTATTTTGGGTTCCTTTTTTTTGAACGCTTAGTCCGGCTATTTTAGAAGCTATGGAAATACAATCTTTATTGGACACGCCCAATGCATGGAAATATGAAAAGCTAGCAATAAAACAATCTCCTGCGCCTGTCGTATCTATTGCTTTAACCTTTTGAGCTTCCAAGGAAATAAAGTCATTTCCAAACAATAGCCGCACTCCATACTTACCAAGGGTGAGAATCACATTCTTGACCCCAAGACTTTGAATGTGCTCCATGGCCCCTCGGGCCTCAGCCTTATTCTCTATATTTATGCTAGTTAGTGCCTCGATTTCGGTCTCATTTACGCAAAGGATATCACATAATACGAAGGATTCCTTGGGCAACGACCCCTGTATCGGTGCAGGATTAAAAATCACCGTTGTCCCGGATTCTTTGGCTATCCTCATGGCTTCCAAGCTTATTTCCAATGGAATTTCCCATTGAACCAATAAAATATCTGCACCATCTATATCTGGTCTTGATAGATGTAAGTCTTTTAGAGACAGGAAATCTGAGGCATTAGTCGTAAGGATAATAGCATTTTTACCATTTTCATCTACAATAATTTGGGCCACAGAAGACCTAGCCCCTTTAACTTGTTTGATATTGGAAACTTCAATCCCAGTTTGTTTCATGTTATCCAAAATTCCTTGACCAAGCAAATCATCGCCAATAGCACTTATCATACTCACCGATGCCCCAAGTTTAGCAGCCATTGCGGCCTGATTGGCTCCCTTTCCACCAAAACTGAGTTCAAACTCAAATCCTTTTAAGGTTTCTCCCCATAGTGGCATACGTTTAGTGTAGCTGGTCAAATCGACATTACAAGCACCTACTACACAAATCCTTGGTTGGTTTGATTTTCTTTTTGCTTTGTGCATCTTTTATTTGGGATTATCCAATTTAACAACTTCATCTTAAAAATGGATAAATCTACATAGTTTTACTCTGCTTAAATATATGAAGATATGTCATTGGGCAAAGTAGATACATATATCTCAATTAAAGAAATAGACTTACTTACATCATGAATTAAAATGACTTCAATGGCTTTGTTTTAAGAGAAAACACTGGATTCACCAATTAAAATAATGCCTACCATACGATATTGCTTTTTTAAAGGATATCATCTGTAATTTCAAAAAACGGGCTCATAAGTCATTTATGCCATTTGACGTGAGAAAGGTGTGCCTAAAAAATAAGAAATGAGTTTTGATTTATTGTTGGAAATGTGAATTTGGTTGCCTTTTACTTTCTATGACCATCCTTAAACCATATTGTTTGATATCCTATATCCTTTATGCAGTAAAGGCTTCAGCATACTAAATATATCAAGGAATTCAATATTGGTGAAAATATAAGTTTATGGGCTGACAAGTTGTGGCGGAACCAGAGTGTTTTGGGCCAACATCGGACTCTGAAAACCAATAGGTTTCAGTATATCTTACCGTTTCCAATTCGGACTTGCGGGAAAGCATGTACCTTTTAAGTGAAGCTACAGGCCATTTATCTCGATAGATTGTTTTTAATATTAGAACTTTTGGGTAGCTCTTCAGTAACTATATAACCTCCTGTCCTTTTGAATCCTTCACAGACAATAGCATTAATTTCCCTAAGTCTTTTTATATGTCTTTCTATGGATTTATCTGGTATATCAAGTGTCTTAGCAATTTCAGAAACCCTTAATTTTTTATCTTCTTGAATAAGTAGTTCAATTATATCAACTAAGATATTTTTTACTGTATCCGTTATTTCCTCACTTATTCCCTCAGTTCTATGCTTATTAAGAAGTTTATTTATTCCCTTAGTATAATCAAAAGGGACCCGTACATCAGGAAACGTAATTATAATCGAATAATCTTTTACTTTCCAAATAGGAACTCTAAAACCCTGTTCTTCACATTGTGATATCATCTTAACTGTTCCTCTTCCTATTTTCTCAATCCATCTTCTTAAAAAGAATATATGGGCAATGTCAGGATTGATAGGTATTGATAAGTAATCTTCTGACAATGATTTTATAGATATTCCTTTGGGCAATCTTCCATAGCTTACTATTTGTAATTTGTAAGGATAAATATTAATTGCAGTACTATTTGAATAAGAAGAATAATCTCTGTGAATAAAAGCATTAAGCAAGGCCTCTCTTATAGTTAATCTAGGAAATCTAAGCCTGTCCCTTCTCTTCCAATCTGTTTCTTTAAAACTACTTGAAAATCCATAGGCCAAATCAAAAAAGTCTTTTTTAATATTTTGACAAAACTCTTGTAATTTGAATCGATTTCAATATTATTGGATTCAAACCCTAACTCAGAGAGCTTTCTGTGAACTTAATCTCGTTCTTTAAAGCCAAAGGGGCCATGTCGCATATCATGGTTTTCTTTTATTCTATAGCATATAACCTTAATATGCGATTATTTTTATGTTAAATATAAGATAATACCTATGTTAGGTTCCTTGAATCTGTTTGGCAAAAGAGCTTAACATCTTATCTTTCTATATATGGGATCAGTTTTTTTCCTTATTTTGACCGAATTAAGATAAATAAATGAAAAAAGTACCCAAACAAAATAAATCTAATCACAGTGTCCCCAATTTGGAAAGAGCGTTGACAATTCTTGAATTGCTGGCGGGCCATCCAGAGGGTCTAAATATTACTGAAATTAGTAATCAACTGGAGTTCCCAAAGAACAGCACTTTTAGAATAACATCTACTTTGTTGGACAAGGGCTATTTATATAGGGATGAAAAATCAAAAGCTTTTTCCCTAACGGGTAAATTATTGTCCATAGGCTATTCCGCCCTTAGTGAAGAAACACTGATTGAAAAATCCATTGATGTTATGAAGGCACTACGTGATGAATTGAAAGAAACGGTTCTTTTGGGTATTATGGTTCATCAAAAGGGTATTGTATTGGAGTTGATTCCCGGGCTCCATTCCATTAAGTTTTGGGTAGATGTTGGGACGATTTTTCCTTCAAATACAGCAGCACCTAGTAAAGTGATGATTTCGTATATGGCTGAACAGGAACAGGAGGATATTATTTCCAAGATGGAGTTTAAAAGGTTTACCGATCATACAATTACCAAACCCGCGGCCTATAGAAAACTTCTGAAGGATACCAAAAAGAAAGGATATGGTTCTGATGTAGGTGAAGAGGTTGAAGGTGTCAACTGTATAAGTGCACCTATTTTTAATAGAAACGGTTATCCTATAGCTGCCATATGGGTGACAGGACCTGCCGAACGTTTGCCTGAAAAAGAATTCGACGACATTGGTGCTGTAGTAAAAGAACATGCTATGATAATCTCACAGCGCTTTGGGCATTATTTAGAGGCAGTATAGTAGATTAGATTTATTTTTCTAATTAACATAAGCTCCCATTGAGGAGCTTTTTTGTTTCAACAATATGAAAATAATTATGAGCTTAAAATGCAACATGAGTAAATTTTTATGTTAAAAATTAAATTTTTGTTAATAATAGTGTTGCGGGTTAAGAATTAAAATCTATATTTGGAAAGAGTAACCATATATAGAACAAATGAAAACTAACTTTTTCAAGAAACTTTTCCTGCTCATAGTCTGTACTTCGTGGGTCGGTAACAGCTACGCACTATCAGATAGGCTTTCCACTAATAGTTTTGTCTGGCTGGATTTTCAAGCCTCAGTAACGGTTTCGGGGACAGTTTCCGCCGAGGATGGAAGCCCACTACCTGGTGTGAACATTGTTGAGAAAGGAACTACTAACGGGGTAGTCTCGGATTTCGATGGTAACTATTCCATTACAGTCTCAAGTCAAAACAGTGTTTTGGTCTTTAGTTCCATCGGGTATGCAACTCAAGAGATTACAATTGGGGACAGAACTACTTTGAACCTGACCCTTGCTGAAGATGCCCAAGCTTTGGACGAAGTAGTAATAATCGGATATGGCGCCGTGCAAAAAAAGGACTTGACTGGGGCGGTTGGAACCGTTGATGATACTGAACTGCAGCAATTACCTATTGTTACCGCCGAACAAGGTCTTCAAGGTAGGGTAGCAGGTGTTCAGATTTCACAATCAAGTGGGGCTCCTGGAGGTCCACTTCGGGTAAGGATTCGAGGGAATAATTCCGTGCAATTTGGTAATGAGCCCCTATATGTGGTAGATGGCTTTCCATTGGATAGTGGATTTGGCTCTGGAAATATTCAAGGAGATGCAAATTTTGGCGCAAACCAGGGAACTAGCCCTTTGGCTTTCATCAACCCCAATGATATTGAGTCAATATCGGTGTTGAAAGACGCCTCGGCCACAGCTATCTACGGAGCTAGAGGAGCTAATGGTGTCATTATAATCACAACCAAAAAAGGAACGGTAGGAAAGACCAAGATAACGTTTGATCATTATTCCGGAATACAGGAAGTAGCCAATCGACTCGATTTATTGAACTCACAGGAGTGGGCAACTGCAGCTCGAACGTTCTGGAGCCGTTTTAGGGATGGCAGTTTGATTAGTAGGGCATATTCACCTGAAGAAATAGAAGCTTTTGGCGCTGGTGGCACCAATACCGATTGGCAGGACGAGGTTTTCAGATCGGCACTTATCCAAAATTTTAACCTCTCTTTGACTGGAGGAAATGAAAACACTAGGTTCTTGGTATCAGGAAACTACTTCACCCAAGAAGGGGTTGTTATAGAGTCCAAGTATCAAAGGGGATCAATCAGATTCAATCTGGATCATAAAATTAGTGATAGGGTAAAATTGGGTAGTACTTTCACAACCAGTTTTATACAAAACAATGCCGTTCCACAGAGTAATGGCGGTGTGAATAATAGCGGGGTTATACATGCTACAATCAGGAACATACCCAATTTACCGGTAAGAAATCCGGACGGTACCTTTTCGTCCCATAGGGAACTGTTTGCGGAGACAGGAATTTTCGCAAGACCTGCTATTCCAAATCCAGTTGAACTAGCTGAAAGAACAGACTTTGAGCAGACCAATACTAGATTTTTGGGTAACACATTCGTGGAGTTTAAAATCACCGATAATCTTACCGCAAAAACCAGTTTGGGTGCAGATATCTCCAATATCAGGTTGAATACGTTCTTGCCTTCTGACACTGAATTGGGACGAAGTACAAATGGGAGTGCAAGTATCTCTTCCAATAGAATCATAAACTGGATAAATGAAAACACAATTAACTATAACAAGTTGTTCGCGGACAAACACAATTTGAATATTTTAGGAGGATTTACGGTACAGAAGCAGGTAGAGGAAGGGGTTACTGCAAGAACTCAAGATTTCTTTTCTAATATTACAGGTTTTAATGACCTTTCGGCTGGAAATAATCCTCAACCCCCAAGCTCTTTTGCGCAGGATTGGTCTTTGGTTTCGTTCTTGGGAAGGGTCAATTATGATTATAAGGGAAAATACTTTATAACCGCTTCGGCCAGATATGATGGTTCCAGTAGATTTGGCCCCAACAATAAGTATGGCTTCTTTCCTTCTGCGGCTTTAGCCTGGAGAATTAGCGAAGAAAACATTTTTCAGGACAGCAATTTTTTAAGCAATTGGAAATTCAGGACCAGTTATGGTAGAACTGGTAATCAAGAAATTCCTTTGTTTCAAAGCATTGAAACCTTTGCCAATGGAGGACAATATGTAATCGGTGGTCAAATCGTCAATAGTATTGCCCCCGGTTTGCTGGCAAATCCCGACATTAAATGGGAGACTACAGATCAATACAATGTTGGTATGGATTTAGGCTTTTTTCAAAACAGATTGAATTTTACCCTAGACTATTATTACAAAGAAACTTCAGATTTATTGTTACCCGTACCCGTTGCAAGGCAAGGTGGTTTTACATCGAGCATCAGAAATGTAGGTAGCGTGGAAAATAAAGGAATTGAAATAGGATTGAACGCGGTTCTCTTCGATTCTGATTTTAAATGGAACCTGTCCGCCAACTTTTCAAGGAACCGCAATAAGGTATTGGAACTCGCTGATGCGGATAGATTCTTTGGTCCCTCCCTAGGGCCTCTGATTGCAAGAAACGGAGGATCAGGAACTATTATCAAAGAAGGTGAGCCACTCGGTGTTTTCTGGGGTAATGTTTTTGATGGCTTGTGGCAAACCCAAGAAGAATATGATGCCGGGCATATGGCTGGAAACAGTAATTCCGGTCCTGGGTTTGAAAACTACAGGGATGTTGATGGCAATGGAGTGTTTGAGGAAGGGTTGGATGAAACGGTGGTAGGTGATCCTAATCCAGACTTTGAATTTGGTATAAATAGCAATATGTCTTATAAAAATCTTGATTTAAGTTTCTTTATATACTCGCAACAGGGTAACGACATTTTGAATCTCAATCAAATCGGTATGGGAACCCAGCAAGTCATAACTGGTAATGGTTTTCGGTCCTCGGTAGTTGGTGCTTGGGATGGTCCCGGGACCAGTAATACAATTCCGACGATTGATCGACCAGCGGGTAGGTCGGGTAATTTTCCTTCCAGGGTGACATCCCAAATCGTGGAGGATGGATCCTTCATCAAATTACGTAATGTAACCTTGGGTTATAACATTCCGATGAAAGATTCTTTTTTCAATAAAGCTAGGATTTATATAGCTGGTGAAAACCTAATTATTATTACTGATTACATAGGTTACGATCCCGAAGTCAGCATAACTCCCATTGGAAGTTTCAACCCTGTGTCGGGGATAGATTTAAATGCTTATCCAGCGGCCCGATCGATAAGGTTGGGGGTTCAATTGGAATTTTAAAAACTAACTTTTAACCAGATACTAATGAAAAATAATATAACACTGGACTTATTACTTACACTACTACTACTATTTACGTTCGTAGGGTGTGACAATTTTTTGGAAGAGAATCCAGACTCCTTGATTACAAGCGAAAATTTCTTTCAAACGGAGTCTGATGCTATCGCAGGAGTGAATGCCATATATACTGTATTAAATGACAATGGGTATTACGGACGTAATTTCTGGGAGTTTGCCGATGTTTCCGCAGATAATGCCAACGCAGGGGAACTCGAGGGGGGAGTCGATGCCCTTGATTTTATTGGTGCTGACGACGGTTTTAGAAATTATTGGACTTCTATTTATAGGGGGATTAATAATGCTAATACGGTACTGTCGGCTGTTCCCAGTATCGAGTTTGATGAGAAATTGAAGAATCGGATTTTAGGAGAAGCACAGTTCTTACGAGCATTGCTTTACTTTGACTTGGTTAGGTCTTTTGGCGGAGTCCCCCTAATTACAGAGCCTACTATCGATGATAGCAATAATCAAATTCCTAGGGCAAGTGCGGAAGAAATCTACGATTTGGTTATCAATGATTTACTTCAAGCGGAGTCCTTATTGCCAGACTCTTATGGAGGCAGTGACGTCGGACGGCCGACATCTGGGGCGGCTAAGTCCTTGTTGGCAAAGGTATACTTGACCCTTCAGGATTGGGGTAATGCTAGAGAAAAGGCTGACGAGGTAATTCAATCTGGTGCTTATTCTTTGTTCCAAGATTTTAGGGATGTTTTTCGGGTAGAAAATGAAAACGGACAGGAGCACATATTCTCCATCCAATTTGAAGCAGGAGGAGCGGATGCGGTTGCCAGCAGTTTTACCTCCGACTTTGCTTCTAGAAACCCCGACATTTTACTTGGATTAGGAACAGGACTTAGAGCCGGAGCCGGTATTGCTGCCGAACAGGAATTTTTTGATAACTATCCAGACCATTATCGAAAGAATATTACCATGATAGATTCCTTTCCAACTCCATTCTTTCCTGAAATTATGGGGGAGGAAAGCGGAGTAGCGCAAGCTGGACCCGCCTGTATGAAATATTGGGATCCCACCATTCCGGATGAAAATCAAGGGGATGCAAATTGGATGGTATTACGATATGCTGATGTACTGCTTATGTTCGCTGAGGCAGAAAATGAGTTGAGCGGCCCTACTCCTGCGGCATATAATGCCATAAATCAGGTCAGAAAAAGGGCCAGGGATGCCAATGCCGATGGTGTTGACGATCCGGACGAATTAGCCGCCTTACCGGATTTGAGTGGACTAAGTACCAATGAGTTTAGGCAAGCTGTGCTCAGAGAGAGAGAATTGGAACTGTGTTTCGAGGGGCATCGAAGATGGGATTTGTTACGTAGGAATATGTTTGTGGAAGAATTGCAGGCTTCAGGGAAACCGGCCGAGGCAAGGCACATCCTTTTTCCTATTCCTTCACTGGAAATCTTGGCAAATCCGAGTTTGACGCAAAACCCAGGTTATCCTCAATGAGAATTTTTAAAGCAAAGAGATTATTTTTCCTTAACAACGGAAATGAAGAGTTGTTAGTTTGAGTTAGTTATTTTATTCAAGTGAAAAGGGCACCTGTATTTCTATCAAAAATTAGAAATAGGGTGTTCTTTTCAAACTTATTATTCAAGGCATTTACTATCGAAGTCAAACGAATGATGTAAACAAACCAATGACACTATAATTTAAAACAAATTGAATAGAACATATCCTATTTTACTATGCGTTCTATGTTTTCTTTTTTCCATTTACGGTTGTAAAGAAACATCAAAACTGCATCGGATTTATATCAGCACCAAGGGTGATGATTACAATACTGGCATCCTTCCTGAAACTCCCCTTGCTTCCATAGAAAAGGCGATTTCACTTATTTCGTCAAAAAGCAGGGAATACCCTAATTCAACCTTTGAGGTCATCCTTAATGGAGGTAGGTATGAACTAAATAAACCCATAAAACTATCATCCATAGACATAGATTCAATCAAAGTTCACTTTAAGGCTCTAGGTAATGAGAAGGTCATCATATCTGGAGGTAAAACCGTATCTGGTGAATGGATCAATACAGATGAAAATTTGTGGCGAATACCGATAACAGAGGATTTCAAACAACTATTTCAAGCCGAAGAGCGGTTGACAAGGGCCAGATGGCCTGACAATAGAAATTATTTATATCCATCGGCGGTGGACGTAAACGAAAAATGGATGGCCTTTCCCGACAGTATTTCCCTGGGTTTCACAGTAGATGATAACATGGAACTGGTCACAACAGGCAAATGGCATTTTATTCGTCAGCGAATCACTTCAATGGATAAGGAACGGAATAGCATATCTACAATTACTGAAATTGGCCCTGAATGTAGTAGCAGAAAAGTGGACTTGTATGATCGAGTGTATTTCGAAAACAATAAGGATTTCCTAGACAATGATGGAGAGTGGTTTTTGGATACGGACGCGGATGCATTGTTTCTTTACTCTGAGAAAGATCCCAATTCCATGGAGTTTTTTTACCCCCTTTTGGAAACATTGGTTATAATAGAGGGTAACAAGGAAAAGCCAATAAAAAATGTTACTTGGCAAGGTATAACTTTTGAGCATACTACTTGGCAGTATTCCATAAGGGAAAGAAAAGGAATACAAGCCGGTTTTTGGGGGACCGAGATTGGCAAACCAGTATTTTCGCCCAAAGCTGCGGTAATACTGAAATATGCAGAAAATTGCAATTTCAGGGATTGTACCTTTCAAAACTTGGGTGAAGGTGCCATCGCCTTCGAAGAGGGGAGTCATAGCAATACTGTAGAAAGCAATACCTTCATAGATATTGGCTCCAATGTGGTACAGGTGGCCAGAATTTCCAATTTTATTGGACGGGGGCATCCGCTACACTATGAT
>JANQHL010000184.1 GCA_028277085.1 Flavobacteriaceae bacterium | reverse complement strand
CTTCATCAGTATAATACAACCTCCCCTGATGGAAAAAACTCTCCAGGAAGGAATCGTTCCTTGGATCAAAAGGCGTTCTTATCCTCGCAATAATGACATCGGCTTCTGACGGACTGGAAACTACCTCACCAAAAGAAGTATAAACATCTACGTCTTCTACACCTGAAACATAAAGCTTTGTACCTTTTTTCAGTGGCAGGATGCCTTCGTTCTTGAGCAGTACAGCTGCTTTTTGCTGGGCCCTCAAACCTTTTTCCCTGAACGCTTCCTTTCCCGCAATTTGTACGGCTTTGCCTTCATTGACATAGGGATCGTCAAATAAGCCTAGACGGAACTTATCCCTTAAAATTCGTTTCACGGAAATATCCAGGCGTTTTTCGGGAATCTGTCCCTCATTCACCAATTCCACAATGACCCCGGGAATGGCTTCACCCCCAAATTGGTCACATCCTGCATCCAAAACCTTTTTAACACGTTCTTTAATGGAAAGATCTTCCACACCCCAGGCACGTCCTTCCCCAATTTTGGAATCTGTTATGATGTTCCAATCCGTACAGACCACTCCATTGAAGTTAAGGGAATCGCGAAGCAATTCGCTAATGATTTGCTTATTGAATGCAAAGGCCACATCTTCATCCGTTTGCCCCACGGGAATGCCATAATACGGCATAATTTGCGCTGTTTTTGCCGGAAACGCCCCTTCTACAAATGGCCGTACGTGATAGGCAAAATGATCCCCGGGGTACACCTGTTCCTTTCCATATGGAAAATGGGCGTCCTCTCCGTCTTTTTGAGGCCCTCCTCCGGAAAAATGCTTAGTCATACAGGCTACGCTCGTTTCTTGTAAAGAATCTCCCTGAAAACCCAGAACGTAGGCCTTGGTCATTGCTGCGGATAAATCGGCATCTTCACCAAAAGTACCATTGGTTCTGGCCCAACGCGGCTCTGTAGCCAAATCGGCCATGGGATGTAGGGCCAAATGTATTCCAACAGCCCGGTACTCCTGTCTTGCAATATCACCAAATTCCCTTACCAAAAGGGTATCCCTTGTTGCGGCCAGCCCCAGGGATGAAGGCCACTGAGAGAAAGCCGGTGTGAACAATGATGCCCCCGGGTTATTGCTGGTACCGTGCCTCGGATCGGTAGCAATAGTAATGGGAATTCCCAATCGGGTACGTTCCGCCATTTTTTGAATGGTATTGGCATATTTAGCCATGGACTCAGCATCCAACGAAGCCAAAATGTTAAAGCTGTTCATTTTCTTCCTGGCAATCATTTCAGAATTGGAAGGTAGGGCAAAAGACATCATAAGTACCAGGGGGTCGGCACTTAATACCGGGGTCTCCATAGGTTCGCCCTTGGGTGTGGTTCCTATCATCGTCACAAACATGGTACCTGCCTTTTCTTCAAGGGTCATTTGATCGAGCAAATCATTAATGCGTGCTTCAATGGGTGCTGTGGGGTTTTCATACACGTCTAATTTTCCGTTCTTGTTCAAATCCCTAAAACGGATTCCTTTTTCATCCAAAACAGCAGCCTCCTCTCCCAGGAGTTTCATGTTTTTATTGGAAGCACTCTTCTTTGTAAAATAGAAGATTCCAGCTCCCACTACAATGATTGAAAGCAAGGCGATGAGGATATATTTCAGAACCTTTAGAAGCTTTTTCATTTTTTATTGTGTTAATTTGACACAAAAATACAAAACCCTTGTTATATTGTGTTAAAAAGACACATTAAATTTTTGCTTTGGAACCGGAAACCGATCTTTTACATCATATTAAGGCATTTGAGACGCAACTCGAAAACTACCTGCCAGGAAATTCCATAGATTGTGTAATCCTGGGCTATGAAAGTCAGCAACTAAAGGTACTATTGCTCAAATGGAAAAATGACAATGTTTGGACCTTACCTGGTGGTTTTATAAAGAAAACAGAGCATTTGGATGATGCCGCACAGCGCGTACTCCGGGAACGTACCGGTCTCAGCTCTGTTTTTGTAAAGCAATTTTACACCTTTGGGGGTAGCATACGAAATAAAAATCCCCAAACTGCAATGCCTTTGTATCACTTAAAAAAGATGGAAGAGCAAAGTCCTGCTTTTTTAAAATGGATTACCAACAGATTCATTACCACCGGTTATTTTGCCCTTGTGGATATTAAAAGGATACACCCCAGACCAGATGCATTTAGCGAGGTTTGTGAATGGAAATCCCTCGATGCATTGCCCAATCTGATCTTAGATCACAATGAGATTATCACCAAAGCCCTGGACCACCTAAAAACCCAGCTGAATTATTTGCCTATCGGCATTTCCTTATTACCTAAGAAATTCACAATGCAAGATTTGCGAAAACTCTATGAAGCCATTTTGGGGAAACCTTTGGAACGCAGTAATTTCCAGCGAAAGCTGCTAAAGTTGGGTATTTTGATCCGCCATGAGAAACAAATGACGGGCGCCGCCAACAAAGCCCCATACCTTTATTCTTTCAGTGAAAAAAAGTACTACGAACTGATCAAAAATGGCATTGGCTTTTATAGCTAACCCAAAAAGTTTTGATCTTCTCGCCAAACCAACTCAATTTGTCGCATTCCAATCCCGCTCCCGAAATTTGGGGAGCATCGGCATACGCTTGGCTATCGCTTTTAATGCTTACTTTTGAGCGAGCTATGAACCGCCTCTTATCTACAGTCTTTGCCCTGGGTTGCCTTGCGGTTTCCGGGCAATCGCAAATCAAGGATTCCATCACTTCATTAGATGAAGTAATTCTGCTACAAGAGTTTATTTCAAAAAAAGCAGAAGGTATTACCGAGTCGTCCAGCCTTGGTATTGAAGACCTCGAGCAGTTCAGTCCTACGGATTTTGCAGGAGGCCTAAATCAGATCTCCGGTTTGTATGTATTGTCAGGCGCACTGAATACCAATCGGATCACTATCCGAGGGGTAGGCGCCCGTACGCCTTTTGGTACCGATAAGCTCAGAATGTACTTCAACGGGATTCCGGTAACCAATGGCACCGGAGTATCCGCTATAGAAGCTTACGATTTTGAAAATATGGGCAGGATTGAGGTGGTTAAAGGACCAAAAGCAGCCTCGCTGGGCACCAATCTGGGGGGAGCCATTGTGCTGAACACTAGGCCACCAGAGGTAGGAAGCACCTTCCTTCGGAATACGTTTACCCTGGGTTCTTTTAACATGCTCAAGAACAACCTCTCTTTCCGACACTCCGAACGAAATTTCAATATAGGTGTAAGCTACAACCACCTGCAAACCGATGGTTTTCGGCAAAACAATAGTTTTAAAAGAGACGGGGTGCTTTTAACCTCCTCCGTACGCCTCTATGAAAAAGGGAAGTTAGATTTCCTGGTAAATCATATCGACTATTTTGCCGGTATTCCCAGCACACTAAATCGAGCAGACTTCCGGGAAGATCCCAGAAGAGCTGCGGCTAATTGGTTAGCGGCCAGGGGTTCGGAAGACAACCAATATACGCTGGCAGGAATATCCTACAGCCATCAGTTCAGTGACAAACTTAGCACCACGCACAGTATCTTTTACACCTACCTGGACCATTATGAACCCCGTCCTTTTAACATCCTGGATGAATTTACGCATGGCTTTGGGTTTAGATCGTTACTGGAAGGCCAATTGTTTACAGGCAACTTTACGCTTGGTGCGGAACTTTACAACGACGAATACAACTGGCAGACCTTTTTTAACCAGTTCCGGGATAATGACGGTAATGGCAGTCTTCAGGGCGAACAGTTAAGTGATAACCAAGAATTCCGCTCCCTGTTAAATCTCTTTACTGCCTATTCGTATCCGATCACAACAGCGCTTCAGATACAAGTAGGGTTGAATTTTAACCAAACCAAATACGATTTTCGCGACCTCTTCAATACAGGGGAAGCCAATACCTCTGCCCGCAGGGATTTTGATCCGATCCTGCTTCCCAGCCTGGGTGTGCAATACCAGTTTTCAGGCGGTCGCCTGTATGCCAATGTCAGCCGGGGGTTCTCCAATCCAGGTCTGGAAGAAACCCTGACCCCTGATGGAGTGATCAATCCGGATATTGCCCAGGAAAAGGGGGTCAATTATGAAGTAGGTGGTATTTTCAGAATCTTCCAAAACCGTTTACGTCTTAGTACCGCAGTGTATCAGATGGATATCACGGATCTTCTGGTGGCGGAACGCCTGGACGAAGAGCTGTTTATAGGGCGGAATGCCGGTGAAACACGGCATCAGGGGATTGAAATAGACCTGAATTATCAAGGGAAACTTGCACAGGAATGGTTTTTTATCCCGCGATTGAGCTACAGCTACAGCAATCACCAGTTCGTAGATTTTGTGGATGATGATACCGACTTCTCCGGGAACGATCTGGCAGGTGTGCCGAGGCATCGGATCAACTCAGGGTTAA
Source organism: Flavobacteriaceae bacterium (assembly GCA_028277085.1). Lineage (GTDB taxonomy): Bacteria > Bacteroidota > Bacteroidia > Flavobacteriales > Flavobacteriaceae > Croceivirga. Next base: position 1,514 of record JANQHL010000184.1, on the reverse strand, counting down.
CCATTCGTTATTCCAAAGGTGTTACCTTTAACCTTAACCATCAATTTGTAGATGAAATCCCGTTAAATGATGCCAACACCTTGTTTAGCGACGCATTTAATACTTTCCATGCCCAATTACGGTACCGAACCAGCCTTTGGGATCAATTGCAGCTGGGCCTGAATTTTGGGGTGAATAATATCTTTAATTTGAATTATGCGCAGTCAGTACTGGTTAACGCCGTAGGGTTTGGTGGAAATGCCCCACGCTTCTTTTATCCAGGGGACGGGAGAAATTATTTCGGCGGTATTCAGTTGCGCTATACCTTCTAAGGGGCGTTGTCAAAAAAATCCGAAAAGCGTATTTTAGAGCAGATATACTAACTGCTAAAACCGCCAACGATGATACTCCTTAGAATCTGTGCTTACGGTCTGCTCATCCTGACAGCCGTTTCCTGTGAAAAAAGTTGGGAAACCACCATAGCCTCGCCGGACGGCAAGAATAGCATCTACTTTGAAGTGGGTGAAGCGGGTATTCCTATCTATTGGGTTGCTCACGATAACGATACGGTTATTGGCGCCTCCGCTATGGGTTTTGATTTCAAAGAGCAAGAAGCCTTAAGAGCTGGCCTTAAGATCATCGGCACCAGCATACAAACCGTTGATGAAACCTGGGAAATGCCCTGGGGAGAACAACGAGAGGTTCGCAACCATTACAATGAACTGGTAGTGCAGTTACAGGAAAAAAGAGCGCCCGAACGGAAATTCAATATCCATTTTAGGGCCTATGATGATGGCGTAGCTTTTCGGTATACCTTTTTGGAACAACAAGAGGTGGACAGTATTATCATTATGGATGAACATACGGAATTTCAACTCACCGGCGACCATACGGCCTGGTGGATCCCCGGGGATTGGGATATCTATGAACACCTCTACAACACCACCAAAGTTTCGGAGATCGATGCGACTTCCAAGCGGGACCATCCTAACCTTGCGGCCACTTATATTCCGGAAAATGCGGTGAATACACCTGTTACCATGCGCTCCGAAGACGGCCTTCATCTCAGTTTCCACGAAGCAAACCTCACAGATTATGCCGGGATGACGCTGAAAGTAAATACAGGAACGCTTCAACTCACCAGCAAATTGGTGGGATCGGACCGTACCGGACATGCCGTAAAACGCGCCCTTCCCTTTGCAACACCGTGGCGGACGATACAAATTTCGGAGGATGCCGCCGGCTTAATCGATTCCAAACTTATCGTTAACCTCAATGAACCCAATCAACTGGGTGATGTAAGCTGGTTTCAACCGAAAAAGTATATGGGCATCTGGTGGGAAATGCACCTAGAAAAAGGGACCTGGGATTACGGGATGGAAATGGATGAGAACGGGGTATGGCAAGATACCGGGAAAGCTCACGGGAAACATAGCGCCACCACGGAAAATACAAAGCGCTATATCGATTTTGCGGCGGCGAATAATATTACCGGGCTATTAGTAGAAGGCTGGAATACCGGCTGGGAGCGATGG
>JANQHL010000200.1 GCA_028277085.1 Flavobacteriaceae bacterium | reverse complement strand
TCCCTGGCAAAAGCTTCAGACTTTGCCGCTGTTAACGGGCAACTAGACGCCAAATTGGAAGGTATTGTGGCCGAACTGAATCTAGGTTAATGGACAACATGTTAAAAAAACTGTTACGGTTTGCTCGACCGTATAAATTTTACGGAGCGCTCAATATTCTGTGCAATGTGCTTTACGCCATCTTTAACGTGCTCTCCATCATCATCTTCATCCCTACCCTTGGTATTTTGTTTGATAATCAAAAAGAGGTGTATCAAAAGCCGGTGTACCAGGGATTCTCTAATCTAAAATCCTATGCGGAGGACTCCCTCAACTTTTTCCTAACCCAAAAAGTGACAGAAGACGGTCCTATGGCTGCGTTGATCTTTATCTGTTTGGCCAGTATTGTGATCTTTTTCTTCAAAAATCTTTTCCGCTACGCAGCAATGTATTTCCTGGCCTTTTTACGTACAGGAATGGTAAAAGACCTTCAGGATGCCTTATATCAAAGTGTGCTGGATCTACCCATTTCCTTTTTTTCGGAGAAACGAAAGGGGGATTTGCTGTCACGGATGACATCGGACATTAAAGAAGTTGAAGGCTCTATCATCAACTCGCTGGAGGCTTTGGTCCGAGAACCTATCACCATCATTATTGTACTGGTTTCTATGCTGTTGATCAGTGCCAAACTCACATTGTTTGTCTTCATCTTTTTACCTATCGCAGGATTTGTGATTTCCGCAGTTGGGAAACGGCTAAAGGCACAATCCCTTGCCGCACAAAAGGAGAATGGGGTGTTTTTATCTTTTCTCGAGGAAACGCTTACAGGACTAAAAGTCATCAAAAGTTTTAATGCACAACATAAGCTGGCAAAGAAGTTTACGGATTCCACCAACCGGTTCAAAAATATTATGACTTCCGTGCTCCAGCGCAAAGGACTGGCCTCCCCTTTAAGCGAGTTTTTGGGAGTAGCTGTGGTAATTACCGTACTATGGTATGGTGGCAGCCTGGTTTTTGACGATAACAGTAGCTTACAGCCCCAGGATTTTATGGGGTATATCGGGCTGTTTTACACCATTATTAATCCCGTAAAGGCCATTACAACGGTAAACTATAGTATCAAAAAAGGGAATGCTGCTGCCGAACGGATCTTTGAGATCCTGGAAACGGAGAATCCTATTACCGAGCCCATCGAACCTAAGGAAATCGAAGCCCTGGAAAAGGGGATTCACTTTAATAGGGTTTCCTTTAAGTATGAGGATGACTACGTATTACAAGATTTTACTTTGAAGGTAAACAAAGGGCATACGGTAGCCCTGGTAGGGCAGTCCGGAAGTGGTAAAAGCACAGTGGCAAATTTGGTGACGCGGTTTTACGATGTTAATGACGGTGCAATTGAAATTGACGGTATTGACATCAGGGACATTCCAAAAAAATCCCTGCGAAGACTTATGGGGTTGGTCACACAGGATTCCATTTTGTTCAACGATACGGTCTGTAACAACATTGCTTTGGGCAAAGACAATGTCACGGAGAAAGAGATTATTGCTGCGGCCAAAATTGCGAACGCACATGAATTTATCATGGAACTCCCTAAGGGATACGATACCAATATCGGGGATAGTGGCAACAAATTAAGTGGAGGACAAAAACAGCGCTTATCCATAGCCCGGGCGGTGCTTAAGAATCCTCCGATTATGATTTTGGATGAGGCTACTTCTGCGCTGGACACGGAAAGCGAGCGTCTGGTCCAGGATGCCTTGGAAAAAATGATGCGCAACCGTACTTCCATTGTCATTGCCCATCGGCTTTCCACCATTCAAAATGCCGATTCTATCGTGGTGATGAAAAAAGGAAAGATCGTGGAACAAGGCACGCATGAAGAATTAATGTCTTCGCAAAAAGGCTATAAGAAACTAGTAGAACTGCAGACGTTAGGGTAAACCTACCCTCCCGATAAATAGGACGCTACCCGTGTAACTATCACGGATTAGATACAAAAACGGTCGGTCGGCAATAAAACTTGGTGGTGCAGAAGTCACAACCACCTCCACCCCAGTTGCAGCAGCAGCCTCCGTACCTTCTTCGTTTACCTCAATAAACGTTTTTTGCAACACTCTTGATATTTGTAGTGGAGCCCCGGGGCTTATTTTACCCAGGTCGGCGTCGGGTGAAAAAGCGATTTCCAATCCCATATCCATTAACTCATCATTGAGCAGGTTTTCATATTCCAATGTAAACTTAGGAACCCCTATTTGCAGCTCAGATAAGCTATATTCCTCCAACCATAAAGCTAGATTTTCCCCGGTCATGCTATCCACTATATCTGAAGTGGTTAATCCATGGTTGGGTAATAACAAAACCATTTCAAAACGTTCTCCTTTATAAGGTAGAATGATGGACCTGAATGTTTCGTTTGTGAAAAAAGGCACTTCGGCATTCATATTCATCATGGGAACTTCAACCGAATTCTCTGGTGTAGTGTAGAACAAAGCATTCCTGGTATTCTCGGTTTTAAAGCGGTATTTCCATTGCGCCTTAAAATAGAGCGCATTAGCTAAAAAAAGACGAGTGTCAGGACTGAAATTTTTTACAAGTTCCTCAATCGTACCATTTGTATTCCGTTCTACCCAACTATTCACAATAGTCGGGGCCTCGGGGTTTCCGAAATCGATGTTGGCCACTTCGGCTTCGTATACTTTCTGATTGACCGCTACAAAGGTGTTTTCCACAGGAAAATCCTCCTGGATCCATATGGCGTTCGCCAGATTCATAGCTGTGCCTTCGATTTTTGTAGTGAGTGACCTCCTCAGTTTTTCATTGAATTGGTTCAATTGCTCTAAAGATGTACCCTTGCCCAATAGCTCGTCAAAAGCAACTTTTGTATCGCCATCGGCACCATTATGTACCATTCCCAAGGCCATTGAAAGACTCAAGGGTGATACCATATAATTTTCTTCCGCCTCCTTCTCAACAACATTCCGAAAAAACTCGATCGCGAATTGGTTATTTTGAGACACCAACGCCTTTGCCGCTGCGGTTTCCAGGTCATCATCTTCAAAAGATGAAACATCATCTGTCGAATTACACCCCAATAACAGCGCAAAACCTAAAACAAAAAAAACTCCCTGTGATTTCATACAACTCTTTTTAAAATGGATGAAAAAAATGTACTACCGTTGCGCTTTCAAATCCCAAAAAACGAAATGGCGCAAACTGTCTATTTAAACCTTTTGTGTATATTTTAGTCAAAGCTTTAAACACCTCTCTTCTTGATAGCCGAAGAAACACTTGTTGCAGAACTGAAGGACAAGCAAACCCAGGCAAAGGCCTTTGAGGTTTTGGTGAACACCTATAAAGAGCGGTTGTACTGGCATATTCGAAGAATTGTTCTGAACCATGACGATACCGATGATGTGCTACAGAACACCTTCATTAAGGTCTATAAAAATATAGAAAGCTTTAAGGGGGAAAGCAAGCTGTACTCCTGGATGTATCGTATTGCCACCAACGAGGCACTGACGTTTTTGAGTCAAAAGTCCAAAAAGTTAGGAGTGACCAATGAGGCACTTCAGGAAACCTTAGTAGAAAACCTTGAATCTGATGTGTATTTTGAAGGGGATGACATCCAACTCAAGTTACAAAAGGCACTGGCCACCTTACCTGAAAAGCAAAAGCTGGTTTTTAACATGAAGTATTTCCAGGAAATGAAATACGAGGAAATCTCGGAAATACTGGAGACTTCGGTAGGCGGATTAAAAGCGTCGTATCATTTGGCAGTGAAAAAAATTGAATCGTATCTTACAACAGCAGATTAAACCTTTTTAGAAAATTGGAGTCAAAAGGAAGCAATGAAAGAGGACCACGATAATAAATTCAAAACCCCGGAAGGCTATTTTGATAGCTTTAATGAGCGGCTTATGGCGCGTCTGTCAGAGGAAGAAGATATTGTAAGCGATATCATCCCCAAAACCGATGGTTTCGGCGTTCCGGCAGGTTATTTTGAAACCGTACATGACGCTGTTTCCTCACGTCTTCAACGAAAAGGAACCCGGGTAATTGCGCTTCGGTCCTATCGTGCAATATATTACGCTGCAGCTGCTGTTGCTGCTCTTTTGGTACTTGTCGCCGTTTGGAACCGGAATACTACCTCCCAATTAGGGTTTGAAGATTTAGCAGGTACAGACATCACCACCTATCTCGAAAATAATGACCTTGGATTATCTTCTTACGAAATTGCGGAAGTTGTAGATTTGGAAGAAGTAAGCCTTTCGGATATTATGGATACCCAACTTGAAGAAGAGGTAATCCTGGATTATCTTAATGAAAATGTTGAGGAAATTGAGGAGTTAAATTTGGAGTATGATGAAATTCAATAGAACAGCAAGTGTATTTGGCCTGGCCCTTCTCTTTTCTTTGGGATTACTAGCACAAGGTCCCGTAAGGGATAGGATTAAAACACTAAAAGTTGCTTTTATTACAGAACGTTTGGCGTTGACCTCTTCAGAGGCGCAACACTTTTGGCCGGTGTACAACACACATGAAGATCAATTAGAAAAGTTGCGAAGAAAAGAACGGCAGCGGTTTGGAAGCCAACTACCGTTTCTGGATGATCTTTCAGAAAGTGAAGCAGCTCAACTATTGGCTGAGTTTAAAGAACTACAAATTGAAAAACACAAGGTAGAACAGAATTTTATCCAGGATCTGGCCAATGTGCTACCGGCTAAAAAAATAATATTGCTCTTTAAAGCGGAAGAAGACTTTAAAAAACGCTTGTTACAACAGGTTCGAAAACGTCGAGGTGGTTGAAACACTTCAAATCGATAAAACACACAGAAAAGAGGTCAAATGACCTCTTTTTTAATTAAACCTTCTTTGCAAAGTAGGGTCATAGTAGTAGAAACCCAAAAAAACGGAATGTTATGAAAACTTTGAAACTTATGTTTTTGACCTTCGCTTTAATCGGCGGCATGTTATACGCCAATGCACAGCAGACTGTGGTTCGTGTCTATCCAAGGCATGGTACCGTGGTTACTACACTGAGCAGTCCCCGGGTGATTGTTCACAAAAGAACCAACTATTATTTGGCAGATGGTGTCTGGTACCGGGCCAGAGGAAGAAAATACGTAGTATGCGCAGCACCTGTAGGGGTACGCGTAAGAACACTGCCTAGAGGCAATAAAGTGGTAGTGGTAAATGGCCGAAGATTATATAACTACAGAGGCATCTGGTATAAAAAGTCAGGAAGAAATTTTATTGTAGTGAATGTATAGCAAAGTTTGGATTAGATAGCTGTTAGTTTAAAAGAGCACCAGGTCACTGAGGAAACTCGAAGTTCAGGTGCTCTTTTTTGTTCTGTAATTGTATTTATACCTCCCTTAAAAAACCCAAGGCTTCCATTTTTGAGCTATTGCTTACAGTGGTCTCCACATAAATTACGGTGCCTGTGGTGCAACTGCAGGCCAAACATCCAGTAGCCAATGAATCGTCAAATTCAAAGCTGACGCTTCTTACATTTCCTACCCCATTTTCAGAAAGATATGATTCGATCGCTTCCATAGTGGCTTCATTGGAATCCGAAGGCCCTGTTTCCCAGGGATCTGCACATCCCGTTTGATTCCACAGGAAAAGCACCTGGTCATCATCGTCATTATCCGAACAGGACATTAAAACGGGCACTATTAATAGCACTAACGAAAATCGAAGCGTGGTCTTCAAATAGTGGAATTGAAATTTCATTGATTTAGTATTGTTGTGTACAAGACAATTCGACTCGGAAAAGGTTGCGTACCAACAAAGCCCGTTCTTATGAATTTGAAATGATTTGAAGTAACTTCGGACCATGACAAAACGAAGGGACTTTATCAAAAAATCTACAGCTTCAACCTTGGCTATTGCTATGCCGGTAGGATTCAATAAAAATCTTGCGTATTCGAAAAAACCCAAAGAGATCATTCGGCCAAAACGGCTAAAAAAAGGGGATGTAATTGGTCTTATTGCTCCAGGCTATTCCATAACCCAGGAAATGCTGGAAAATTCCATCAATGCAATTGAGGCCATGGGCATGGAACCTTACTACACAAAAAGGATCTTTGGGAACCATGGGTATTTAAGCAATACTGATGATGAACGTGTCAAAGATCTTATGCACATGTTTACCAATACGAAGGTTAAGGGTGTTTTTTGCATTCGCGGAGGTTATGGTTGCACACGTATCCTGGATATGCTCAATTTTGACATCATCAAATATAATCCAAAAGTCCTTCTAGGATATAGTGACATAACGGCCTTACTAAATGCCTTTTACAAGAAAATTGGATTGGTCGGTTTTCATGGCGCCATGGGGCCTGAATTGGATTCTTATGCCTATGGGAGTGTAAAAACCATGGTGATGAACCCCGCAGAAAAACTCACCATAAAGAATTATGACTTTGATGAAGCAACCTCTACTGATCCCGTATATGACAGATATGTGATAACCTCTGGAAAGGCCTCCGGTAAATTGGTTGGAGGGAATCTTTCCTTATTATCGGCCATGAACGGTACGGATTACGATATTGATTATAGCAATTGCCTTGTCTGTATTGAAGATATTGGTGAAGCCCCGTATCGTATCGATCGCATGCTGACCCAATTATTATCCACTTCCAGTTTTAAAAGAGCAGCTGGCGTACTATTTGGAGTGTGCAAAGACTGTGACAAAGAAGAAGGTTCTGACTCTTTTTCCTTAAAAGAAGTGGTTATGGACCGAATTGGAGCCATGGGCATTCCTGCCGTTTACGGGATGAGTTTTGGGCACATTACCGAAAACTTTACTTTTCCTATTGGCGTTGAAGCGGTATTGGATGCTGATAGCTTTACCCTTCAACTGCAACAAAAGCCATTGGTATAGTTACCGAAAAGTGAGTTTTGAAATCCTATTCCTTCCAGCCGCGTACGCTATGGAATCGTTTAAAAATCGAATGGTGTAAAAACCTTCACCGCTCAAAGATGCCCAGGATGTTCCCCTATTGTTCGAGTAAGTAATTCCCGAAAAACCTAAGGCGACTATATCCTCTCCCCCAGAATTCGGAACAAATTGCACACAACTTTTATACCCGGGTGGATTACCATCGGCAACCAGTTTCCAGCTTGCACCGCCGTTAGTGGTCAACGCTTTATTACTTCTTGGATTATTAGGATCGGTATAATCCCCTCCAATAGCAACGCCCAAAAGCGCATTGTAAAAATCGAGAGAATAAATCCCTTCAGTTGGATTTTTATGGATTATCGGAACAGTCTGAATTTTCCAGGTTTTCCCTTTATTCGGAGAAAAATAAATTCGACTTTCGGTAGTGGCTATCCAGGTCGAATCG
>JANQHL010000126.1 GCA_028277085.1 Flavobacteriaceae bacterium | reverse complement strand
AAGGACCTACCTTTAGAATTACCGGAGGTAGAGAAATATCTTCCGACCGAAACCGGGGAGCCACCTCTGGGGAACGCTACTACATGGGCCTGGGATACGAAAACCCGCAAAGTGGTGGATAATGCGGGTATCGATAATACAGCGGTGTTTCCTTTGGAATTGAATACCATGCCGGGTTGGGCAGGCAGTTCGCAGTACTTTAACCGCTACATGGACCCTCACAATCAGGAGGCCATTTATTCCAAAGAAGCTATTGAGTACTGGCAGGATGTGGATCTCTACATTGGCGGGAGCGAACATGCTACCGGGCATTTGCTGTATTCCCGGTTCTGGCAAAAATTTATGTACGATCGTGGTTGGGCCCCCAAACCGGAATTTGCAAAAAAGTTGATCAACCAGGGGATGATCACGGGGATGAGTGCTTTTTTATACCAATTGATTCCAGGCGCTATTTCAAAAAGTCGAGATACTTTTGGAGGAAAAGGAGATCAATTTCCCAACTTGTTTGTATCGGCTGATATAGCTAACTCTTTAACTTGGACTGATGGTAAGTTAGGTTATGATAAGACGGAATCTTCGAAAATCGTTTTCGATTTCATCCAGAGTTTTATCAATAAAAATGAAGACTTCTATTTTACGGAGGATGGAATTGAGTATGAATTGAATTTTCAAATCATCAAAAAACATGTTGACGTTTCATTAATCAATGCTTCAAACGAATTGATGATAGAAGAATTTTTAAATCATCCTTTTAATGATGAATACAGAAATTCGCACTTTCTCAACAACAAAGAAGACAAATATGTAGTTGAACGTGAGGTCGAAAAAATGTCCAAATCCAAGTACAATGTTGTCAACCCGGATCAGATTTGCGAGGACTATGGGGCAGATTCGTTGCGGCTTTATGAAATGTTCCTGGGGCCGTTGGAGCAATCCAAACCCTGGAACACTGCAGGGATTACGGGAGTGCATAGCTTCTTGAAGAAACTTTGGAAGCTATATCAATCCCCCGATGATAGCACTCCAACGCAGGAGAACCTCAAAACACTACATAAGACCATTAAAAAAGTGGAAGAAGATATTGAAAACTTTAGTTTTAATACTTCGGTTTCCACTTTTATGATCTGTGTCAATGAACTAACAGCACAAAAATGTGCAAGCAAAGCGGTGCTGGAACCCTTAACGATTTTGGTATCACCCTATGCCCCCCATATCGCAGAGGAGCTATGGGAAAAGTTGGGGCATTCGGAGTCTATTGCTTATGCGTCCTTTCCCCAATTTAACGCAATGTATTTGGTGGAAAGCACTAAGGAGTATCCTATTTCATTTAACGGCAAAATGCGCTTTACCCTTGAACTGCCATTGGATATGGACACGTCGGCTATTGAAGAAGCTGTTATGGCCCATGAACGAACGGCCAGGTATCTGGAAGGACGTACCCCTAGGAAGGTTATTGTGGTTCCGGGAAAAATCGTCAATATAGTAGGCTAGTACCTTTTGATATAAAAAACGTAACCGATGTATCTTTTCTCGGTGAAATCGAGAAAGCACTATGGCTTTCTGTTAATTTCTAATAGCGAAGCGATCTAAAACATGCCTACCATAGAAATCATAGGTCTTATCGCAGCTACGTGCACCACGGTGGCCTTTGTGCCGCAGGTGTACAAAGCACTACGGCATAAGTCCACGGCGGATATTTCATTGACAATGTATATGGTATTGTTCATCGGACTTATTTTATGGCTCGTATACGGGATATATCACCAAAGCCTGGCAATTATTTTGGCCAATGCTGTTACAGGAATTCTAGTGATACTAATGCTGTTTTTGAAAATAAGACATAAATAAAAAGGGGATAGTTAATAAATAAATTTAAAAACCTACTCTATACCCCTTAAATTTGAGGGGGGGTAGTATCAAAAATTATTGCTTTTTAAAGTTAGACCCCTGCTTTTTATCGAATTTATTTCTTTTCTTTCAAATTTTTAGTGCACTTTTGAGAGCACTAATCCATTAATAGCAACAGTCATGATCGTAGGGGTACCTAAAGAAATTAAAAACAATGAAAGCCGGGTGGGGATGACCCCTTCGGGAGTTTTCGAATTGGTAAAGCACAAGCATACAGTGTATGTGCAGTCAAAAGCGGGAGAAGGAAGTGGGTTCTTTGATGAGGACTACATAGATGTTGGCGCCCATATTTTACCAACCATCGAAGAGGTTTACGACAAGTCGGAGATGATCGTCAAGGTCAAAGAACCTATTCCGAGGGAATATGAGTTGATCAAAAGTGGTCAAATCGTCTTTACTTACTTCCATTTTGCTTCCAGCGAGTCGTTAACCCGGGCAATGATCAACAGCAAATCCATTTGTATTGCCTATGAGACCGTGGAAGATGAAGAAGGTACGTTACCACTGCTTACGCCTATGTCTGAGGTGGCAGGTCGCATGGCCATTCAACAAGGGGCTAAATATTTGGAAAAACCCGTAAAAGGAAAAGGTGTGCTTTTAGGGGGTGTTCCAGGAGTTGCTCCCGGAAGAGTTTTGATCTTAGGTGCCGGTACGGTGGGCATACAAGCGGCAAAAATGGCAGCAGGCCTGGGCGCTCACGTTACTATCATGGACGTTAATATGAAACGTTTGCGCTATGTCAATGACGTGATGCCCAATCATGTGGTAACCGATTTTTCAAACGAATACAGGATAAGAAAGCACATTAAAACCCATGATTTGATCGTTGGAGCTGTGCTGCTTAAGGGAGCCAAAGCCCCCAATTTGATAACACGGGATATGCTAAAAGAGATGCATCCCGGAACGGTAATTGTTGATGTGGCGGTAGATCAGGGGGGTTGTATTGAGACTTCAAAACCTACTACCCATGAAGATCCTACCTATATCATTGATGATGTGGTGCATTATTGTGTGGCAAATATGCCTGGTGCTGTGCCTTATACTTCTACTATCGCACTCACGAATGTTACGTTACCCTACGTGGTAAAATTGGCCAATCAAGGGTGGGAGAGTGCCTGCCGAGGGGATAAATCCCTTGAAAAAGGGTTAAACATTGTTGCAGGGGAAGTTGTCTATAAAGAGATTGCAGAAGCGTTTGAATGGAACGCTCCTGTTTTAGTATAAACGTACATTTTGTCAGTATGTGAACCTCGTCATAAATTGGCGGGGTTTTTGCTTTATAGTAGGTATATTTAAGTAAAATTAAAATCGAAACGTCATGATGGGATATTATATATTGATTGGTGCAATTGCGCTAGTGAGCTGGCTGGTAAGTGCACGACTAAAAAGTAAGTTCAAATACTATTCGAAGGTCCATCTCCGAAATGGAATGAGTGGGGCGGAGATCGCCCAAAAAATGCTGGATGATCATGGGATTCGGGATGTTAAGGTGGTGTCAACCCCGGGAATGCTTTCTGACCATTATAATCCCCGGAATAAAACGGTAAACCTAAGCGAAGGAGTGTACAATCAACGCAATGCAGCAGCAGCAGCGGTTGCTGCCCATGAAGTAGGCCATGCCGTACAACATGCACAAGCGTATGAGTGGTTAACGATGCGTTCCAAGTTAGTGCCGGTGGTAAGCGTAACCTCCGGAATGTCTACCTGGGTGGTTTTTGGTGGATTGGCATTGGGAGCGGCTGCGGGCGTTGGACTGGGGTACTGGATTGCGGTTGCCGGATTGGTCATGATGGCTATGGCTACCTTATTTAGTTTTATTACCCTTCCGGTAGAGTATGATGCCAGTAAAAGGGCTTTGGTTTGGTTGAAACAAAAGAATATAGTAACACAGCAAGAATATAAAGGCTCTGAAGATGCCTTAAAATGGGCTGCCAGAACCTACCTGGTAGCAGCCATAGGTGCTTTAGCTACGCTGATCTACTGGGGATTGCAAGTTTTTGCAGGCAGGGATTAGTAGCGGTAGCGCAACAGAACAGCAATAAAGAAAACCTGCTTCTCCGGCAGGTTTTTTATTTTTAATGCTATGGAAGTGATGCAACCCTTGTTTCGGAACATTGAACGTTATGTGACCTTGAATCAACACGAAAAAGAGTGTATCGCCGCCATTGCACAACCCAAAACAATTCGACGCAGGCAGTACTTAGACCAACCTGGTTTTATCTCTAATTATCGGAACTATATCGTAAGGGGAAGTTTTCGTTCGTTCTTTCTGGATTCCGAAGGTAAAGAGCATACAGTACAAATTGCCCTGGATGATTGGTTTGTCAGTGATTTTTACAGTTATATCACTCAGACGCCGGCCACCCTTTTTGTGGAAGCCTTGGAAGATTCGTTGATCCTGCAAATGGCCTATGATGATATTGAACCTTTGTGCCGCAAACTTCATGTTTTAAGTGAATACTTCAGAGTGACTACGGAAAAAGCCTTCGCCTTTTCCCGGAATCGGGCATTATCCGGCTTAAGTAAAACGGCGGAAGAACGTTTTCTGGAATTGCAACGGCTGTATCCGGCTATGATACAACGGGTTCCCCAAAAGGTGATCGCTTCATACCTGGGGATGACCCCTGAGTTTTTAAGCAAGATCCGAAAGAAACTGGTCTCCGAATCTTAAACTGGTTCAACACTTTTTCCTATACTACTTCATTTTTTGTAGGGTTGCGTATCCCCAATTTTGTTCCCATAGTTAATCGTTAAAATTTTAGTTATGAATGTTCGTATTAAAAATTGGGTATTTTGGGCATTGGGGATATTGATGGTCATTTTTGGATTGAATAAATTCTTTGGATTCATTCCTGTCAGTCCACCGGAAGATGCCACGGCCCAACAGTTCTTGGTGACCATGTTTGGCTCTTATCTTTTTGTGGTAGTAGCCATAGTGGAGATTTTGGGGGGAATTTTGCTTTTCTTTCGGAAAACTTGGTTTTTAGGGTGGCTGCTTTTGACTCCTGTTGTTTTTAATATAGTGGTTTTTCACTTGACGTACGATTTTATCGGCAATGGGATATGGCTACTACCGTCATTACTGTATTTGCTGGGGGGCTACGTTTTTAAAAAGGATATTCTTCATTTTTCAACACAGGCTTCATGAAAAAGGTTTGGTTTATTACAGGAATTTCCAGTGGATTGGGAAAAGCACTGGCCGAAACAGTACTACGTAATGGAGATGATGTAATTGGTACTTTTCGCAAGCAGGAGCAAGCGGATGATTTCAATAAAAAATACTCCGGTAGCGGCCGGGGAATCGTATTGGATGTTACAGATCACGGTGCCATTGAAAATAATATTATGCCCATTGAAAGAATTGATGTGTTGGTAAACAATGCCGGAGTAGGCTTTATTGGGGCCATTGAGGAAGCGACTCTTGCCGAAACCCGAAAGGTTTTTGAAGCCAATTTTTTTGGAGCGTTGAAGATCACACAGCAGGTTTTGCCCAAAATGCGGGCACAACGAAGCGGGCATATCGTACAAATCTCCTCTCATGGAGGAGTTATCGCCTTTCCAGGATTTGGCATTTATAATGCCAGTAAGTTCGCCCTTGAGGGTTTTAGTGAAGCATTGGCACAGGAAGTGGCACCTTTAGGTATCCGTACCACTATTGTTGAACCCGGCCCTTTCCGAACCCAATTTGCAGCCGCTACTCTGCCGGAAGCGCAACGAATTATTTATGACTATGCCGATACTGCTGGAGCATTCCGAGCCAAACTGAAGGGGGTACATGGGAAACAGGAAGGGGATCCGGAAAAAGCTGCAGAAGCGATTATTGCAAAGGTAAATTCGGACAATACAAGTTTGCGTTTACCGCTGGGTAAAGTACCACTCGTAACAATTCAAATGAAGTTGGATAGTATAAAATCCGACTTGGAAGCGAATAGGAATATAGCAGAACAGGCCGTTTTCGACTAAAAGCGCACCACAGGAAACGAATACAGTTAGCGAAAGAAACCAATAAAAAAGATAGGTTTTTAAAGTCGTGCAACGATATTAAAACCTATCTTTTAATTAAATGGTTCAAAGAGGAATTACTCCTCAATCCATTTCTCAATATTGTTGTCAATAATTTGCTTACCAACACCTTCCATTCCTGTAAGTTCAATCATGTCCAAAATATCACGGATGGTGTTTTCCTCTTCCACTTGTTCCAGCACAAACCAATCCAAAAAACGCTCAGTGGTAATATCCACAGAAGCTCTCGCTTTTTTTACAATGTTTTTGATAGACTCAGTTACTTTAACCTCGTGCTGTAAAGCCGACTCGAAAACATCTTTTATGGAGGAAAACTCGTGGTTAATGCCTGAAATCTCAGGTGAAATTGGACTTCCACCCGTATCAATTAAGAAATTGAAAATTTTCATCATATGCCCTCGTTCCTCATCACTTTGCTTAAAAAAGAATTTGGCACCGGTGAAAAATCCATTTTGCTCACACCACGAAGCCATAGCTAAGTAAGCTGCGGAGGCATGTGCCTCTGTTTTTATCTGTCCGTTGAGCAGATCCATTGATTCAATTTGAATACTCAACTGTTGTCTTGCAATATCATTCATAGCTTTAATAAGTTTTATCTATTAAATTTACGCAATCCATAGGTAGGTGCAGGCGACACATCTAAATTTAAAACCGGTTTTAGACTGGATAAAAATAAGGCATCATGCCCCTCTTAAAAAACAACGGAAAAATCAGCTGAGTTCAAATACAAACTGATTCTTGAGTGGAGGAAAGACCCATACTCACAAATGCCCGTAGCAATAATTCCCTCAGGTCTACAATTTCTTCGATAGTGAGCAATACTAGATGCTGTTGGTTGCAAAGGGTCAAAATCTTGAAGTTATGCGGGCAAGACTCTTCATAAAACAAAGATGCGATTTCAAGGGAGAAGATTTTTTCTCTTACCGCCAACAATTCACAAAAGCGTAAAGGAATCGATTTGTGCTCAAGATTTAGATGAAAAGCACGACTCTTAGTATCTTGGTGGAGGGAACAGAACCTTGAATTTGCAACAAGCATAGTCGCAAATATAAAGCTTATTTAGACTTAATACGATTAAATCTGTATTTGGCGATCAATCTGTTGATTCAGTGAGATGAAAGTTTCGGTGCGGGAAACTCCGTCAATCTGTTGTATACTCTTATTGAGCACCTGCATAAGGTGCTCATTGTCCTTGCACAGGACCTTTATTAAGATGGACCAATTTCCTGTGGTATAGTGGCACTCCAATACTTCCGGAATTTTTTCCAGTTCTTTGACTGCCCTCGGATTACTCATCGCCCTATCCAGGTAGATGCCGATATACGCCATCGTAGTATACCCCAAGACCTTAGGATTGATGATGAACTTGGAACCCGAGATTACCTTAGAAGCTTCCAGTTTCCGCAACCGTTGGTGGATGGCCGCCCCTGAGATACCAATTTTTCGGGCAATTTCCAAAATAGGCTTACGAGCATCCTCCATGAGATGTCTTAGAATTTTCTTGTCAATGCCGTCTAATTCGAACAAATTATTACCAGTCTTCATGGTTTATACAAAAAATAGAAGTTCAAATATAGTTAATGCTCCTATTCTTTAACCCGCCACAGTATCCGGATTGTACCCCAAATAAGGCACCTGGTATTCTTTAAAGGTAATCCCCTGCGACTGCAATTCGGAAAGGATGGGTCGATATACTTCCTTTGAAATAGGAATCTGTACTCCTGGAGTTGTTATTTCTTTATTGAGGATATTCAGCGTGGCAATAGCTACAGGAAGCCCCACCGTCTTGGCCATTGCGGTGAAGGTCCTGTCTTCACCAAGTACCACCATGTTGGCATCGAGTTGGCGCTTTTTCCCGTTTAATTCATATCCAAATTTGTGGTACATCACGATCATATCTTTTTCATCTTCCCCAAGGGTCCAGCTATTCTCCAAAATATGTTGCAAAGCTGTTGCAGGGGTAGCATTAGCGAGAGGTATTTTTTTATTGGGATTGAAGAGATCCAGTTCCTCCAATTTTTCCCACATAATATCATCCTGATCGATTTTTAAATAATGACGAAGCTTTAGTTCCACAGAATCTGTTGGAGAGTACGGTAAAAAGAGGTTTACAAATTCCCGAAAGGACATCCCTTCAGAGTTTTCGATCTGGTAACTATCATCCGTCATACCAAGTTGCACAAAAATATTCCAGGCTCTGGAAAAGCCTACTCTCCGCATAGTGCCGCGATATAAGGTCAATACGTTTTCCAAACCATAGGCCTCCCGGTACCATAAGGAATCCCTGTTGGCATAGGCTTCAAACCTTCCATAGCCTTCAATGTCTAAGAATTCCGTCCTGCGGAATAACTTGTGATAGGGAATGTACTTGTAGGTGCCTTCCTGTATGAACTTTGCTGCGCCTCCTTGCCCGGCGATTACCACATTACGAGGATTCCAGGTGAATTTATAGTTCCAAAGGTTGGTGTCGCTTTCCGGGGCTACCAACCCCCCTGTAAAGGATTCGAAAAGCAACATTTTTCCACCCTTACCACGGATACGATCTATTATTTCCATAGCAC
>JANQHL010000262.1 GCA_028277085.1 Flavobacteriaceae bacterium | reverse complement strand
GTCCTAAGACAAAAAAAGAAACCCCGAAAGGCCCCCTCTTTACCTTATTCCAGCCCCACCTTATCAGCAAAGCGGGTGCAAATATAGAAAGGATTATTTTATCCTACAAAACTTCCCCACTTAATTTAAAAAGATTTTTGAGGAAGCTTTACAATGTTTTGATTTACAGAACCTATAATATAGTAATTATGAGAAGAAATTCCAAACCAAACCAAAACGAATCACGAAATCACGATATGGATAGTTAGGGGCAGAATAATAATTGTATTCCTGACTCCAGACTGTATTTAAATGCTCTGCCTTAAAATAAATCCGGGTTTGCCGCACACGGGCATTGATAAACAGGTCAATTAACGGAAATCCCCCTAGTTCTTCCCTGTTCTGGACATAAAATTCCGCCAATAAAGGGTGATACCCATTCATATTATAGGCGGAAAAATATTTGAACGTGACTCCTGTTTGTATATACATTGCTTTTTTGAACACATCACTTGAAAAATACAGTGTATTCCTTGTCACCAATTGCGGGACATTTAACACCATGGCATCTTGAGAGACCTCTTGATACATTACCGTATTGTTCAACGCCCATTTTCGCCATCTGAACTCCTTGTTGTATTTTACCTTTAGGTAATTTATGGTATTGGTCTCTTGAAAGGGACGCACGAAAGCATTCAACGTGCCGTCGATACTCTCTCCCTCTTCCAAACCTGCCTCTGCTTCGTTCAAAGCTTGCTGATCCAATCCAAAATAGGTATAGTTATCCAGGGCCGTATATTTTGCAGAAATATGCCCGAACCATTTGGAATCAAAACCAAAATGAAGGGACTGCACTTGCTCCTTATCAAACACCGTAGCGCTAGCTGGATCCAGATTGAACCAGTTAAAATCCTCATAGTCACTCTGATACAATAAAAAATTGAAATTTGGCAGTCGGGAGGAACTGTAAATCCCAAAATCTATGCTGTTGTTATTGTTCAGGGCGTAACTGGCAGATGCATCTAGCAAACTTCCTGTTAACTCGCCTGAGATATTATAACGTACCCTTCCCTTTACCGTAAGTGGCCCAATACGGTTCCAATAATCTCCTCCCACCGCTATTTCATCACCTTCCAGCTGATTGGGTATGGTCTGTTCCGGGGTGATCAAAAGACTTCGGAAGGAATAATCGTAGTGATAAAAATTTAGGCTCCCGGAGAGTCGTCCAAGTTTGGCATTGGAGAAGGTGGCCGAGACCTGATTAAACATTGTCCTTAACGAAGCTTTATCATCAATAGGACTCTCAAAAACCTCTGTGCCAAAAACTGCATTGGCGCTGTTTTGATTGAATTGATAGAACCGGGTTTCGTAATTGAACTGATGCCCGATTGCCAGCATGGTTGAACGCGTTTTCAGGGAGTCTTTGCGCGGGCGGACCAAATTGAACTGGTGATCCATAAAATAGCGTTTTCCCACAACACTATTGCGGGCATTTTCAAATACAACATCTATACGCCCCCTATCTAAAAATTCCGGGTCTCCCGATTCAAATTGTTCTTCTTTATTCAGTAATCCTCCATTTTCCTCCCCATCTAAATTTTGGGCAGCGTAGTGCCCTCTCAACCAATATCGATTGTTCTTTGTCCTGTAATTGAAGGTTGTTCTGAACCGAGCTGATTCTGCCTGATCAAACTGATATTTCCCCAAAGAACGGAACCCTATATAGGCAATGGAAAAATTAAGACGCTCCGATGTATTAAAGGTTAATAGTGCATCCAGAAGCTGCCCTTGCTCCAACGTAGTTTTGAAAAAGAGTTCAGTGAGTGGAGTAGCTACGTTATAGTACCGAACGTCTTCGGTTTCAAAATAACCAAAATGCCTTCCACGCGCTCCAATTCTCGGATAGAAATTGGGTTCTTCAAGAGTAAGCCCAAGGGAATTGTAAGGCTGGCCAATATTGGAAAACGGCATCAATTCAAAATCATCTTGCCGCAAATAGTTGTACCGGTACTCTTTTTGAATGGTTAAAGAAGTGTCTACAATTGTAGTATCGCGATCAAACGAAATTATTTTATAGTTCGCTATGGTTAACTCCCTCGTTTCTTGATCTTTTTGTTCCTTGGTTTTGGGAAGTTTTCTCAGGGTATCTGTTTTCTTAGTGGTTAGGGAATCTAACTGTGCGGACAGCACGGGAGAACCAAGAAAAAAGAACCACAGCAATAACTTAAGGTACCGCATTATTGATTATTGGAAAGACAAAAGTACCTTTTTCAAAGCTAACGAAATGCTAAATAGTCACAGAAGGAACACAACCTTTCCCTAAATGTTAGCTCTTTAACGAGAATGCGCTAAAAAAAAGTGAAAAAATGCCTACTTTAAGGGCCTGTTAAAAAAAAATTGGATGAAAAAGAAACAACTACTCTTCTTGGTTGCAATCCTCTTATTATCTATTCCAAATAATGCACAATATCTTGAAAGTACTCCTTGGATGCAGGCCTTACGAAAAAACAAGCCCCTAACCGCCAAAGGGACCAATAAAGGGTATTCAATTTATGAAATTTCCGAGTCTTTTAACGAATATTGGAGTACTAGGGATTATACCAAGAAAGGAAGTGGTTACAAGCCCTTTAAAAGATGGGAAAATTATTGGATGAATTTTGTTGACAATGAAGGTTATTTACCAAGTTCGCGTGAACTTTGGAATGCCTGGGAAAGCAAACAATTTAGTTCCAAAACACCAAATCCCGTAAGCAACTGGTCACAAATAGGTCCCATTTCCACTGATATTTCTGCCATAGGACTACCAGGGATTGGAAGGCTTAACGCTATAGCTGTGGATCCAAACGATCCAGAAATATGGTATACAGGTGCACCTTCGGGAGGAATTTGGAAATCCATAGATTCCGGAGCCAATTGGACCAACCTGTTTGATGATTTTCCACAAATTGGAGTTTCAGGAATTGCTATAGATCCCAATAATAGTCAGATAGTTTACATTGCTACCGGTGATGATGACGCTGCGGATTCTTACAGTGTAGGTGTCTTCAAATCACTAGATGGTGGAAATACGTGGAATGAGACAGGTTTGAATCCCAGTAACAGCGATATAAATTTGCTGATGAACGAAATTGTCATCGATCCCACTGATTCAAATATAGTATGGGTGGGTACCAGCAGCGGGCTTTTTAAATCGACCGATGCCGGTGATACTTGGACCAATACCTTAAGTGCCAACGTCAAAGATTTTAAGCTAAAGCCGGGGACCAATACTACCATTTATGCAGTTACGGAAACCACATATCATAAGTCCATCGATGGGGGCACAACCTTTGAACGGATTAGGGACATATTACCGGATGTTTCTGGCAGACTTGTTCTGGGCGTAACACCGGCAAATCCTGAAGTTGTTTATATCGCAAGTGCGGATACAGGAAACAATGGTTTTGCGTATCAAGGCTTTTATAAGTCTACCAATAGCGGAGAAACCTTCGTTGAAAGCCCAAATGTTGCCGATATTTTTGAAAGAAATCAGGCCTGGTACAATTTGGCACTTGAGGTCTCACCTACTAACGAAAATGAACTCTATGTGGGTGCTATTAATATATGGAAAAGTACCAATGGGGGTGATTCGTTTACAAGATTGAACAACAACGATACTGATCTGACACCGGCCTATACCCATGTTGACATCCACACCCTAAAGTTTTTTAATGGCGCGCTCTACTGCGGAAGTGATGGAGGTTTCTTCGTTTCCGATGATGGTGGTTCCTCCTTTACAGATTATTCTGATGGACTTGCAATCAGTCAGTTTTATAGAATATCGATAGGCAAAAGTGATATTTCAAAAATAGCCGGAGGCACCCAGGATAATTCCGGCATAGTGTTGAATAATGGTAATTGGAGCGTTTATACCAGGGGTGATGGAATGGATTATGAAATAGACCCAAATAACAGCAGTATCATTTACGGATTTTCTCAATTTGGTGGGGCCCTATGGATAACAACGGATTCCGGACAATCTATTGGCTTTGTTCCTCCTCCAACCGAGAATGGTCAACCCTTGCGTGGCAACTGGATAACCCCTTTGGCAATAAATAGTGAAGGTGAGATTTATTCTGGGTTTGATAACCTCTATAAATTTAATGGAAGTGAATGGGAAAAGGTTTCCAGTAGTGTGGGTTCTGACGAAATCGAAGATTTGGAAATTGACCCGAACAATTCCGATAACATATATGCGGCAGAAGATAACTTTCTTTATCGCAGCCAAAATGGAGGACGTACTTTTACAGCGGTTAGACAGTTCGATTCTGAGATTTCCTCAATAGCTATAAACAATTCCGACGGAAACATTGTCTATGTAGCCACTTCCCGAAGGGTAGGCGTACGTCAGTCTTTTCAACCGGCGGAAAGGGGTATTTTCAAAGTCGAAATGAATGAAAACGTTGCCACGGTAACAGACATTACATTTGATTTACCCACAGATCAGGCCTTCTTTTCGATTGAGCACCAGGGAAGGCACTCTGAAAACCCCATTTTTGTGGGAACCAATGTAGGAGTTTATAGAATCGATGACTCCCTGACCGAATGGGAGGAATATTTCACTGGATTACCCTCAGTAGCGGTTAGTGACCTTGAAATAAGTCTTGATGAAGAAACCATAGTTGCCAGTACCTATGGAAGGGGTATTTGGCAATCTGCCCTACCCATACAAATTCCTGACAATGAAATACGCTTGGTGAGCACCAATCCCAATTCCGGTTTGATCCTTTGCAATGAAATCTTTCCGACAATAGAGGTGGAAAACAAAGGTCAGAATACCATAACCCAAGTAGACATCAACTATCAAATCAATGATGAAACTGTGCAGAACTTTGTATGGAATGGTACGTTACTTCCCTCAGCTACAGAAAATATAAGTTTGCCATCATTAACTATCGCCGAAATTGGAAAAACTGATTTTACGGTAAATGTTTCCATAGCTAATGACACCTTTGATGATAACAATGAACAAACGACCACCATCTTCCCCAATCAATTTGGTGCTGGAAATCAGGTTTTCGACTTTGAAAGTGACACTTCAACCCTGGTTACATACAACGACATTGGAGATGGTAGTGTTTGGGAAAGAGGAGTTCCCGAAGGGAATCTTTTAAATACGGCAGCATCAGGAACCCAGGTTCTGGGAACCAATTTAGATGGTGATCACCCTAATGCTACAAAAGGTTTTATTTTGAGCGGTTGTTATGAACTTTCTTCCATTCTGGCTCCTGTCCTCAAATTTCAGATGGCTTATGATTTAGAGCTGAATTTTGATGTCGTGTATGTAGAGTATACTATTGATGAGGGCCAAACTTGGAATGTTCTCGGGAAGTTGGGAAGTCAGCCCAATTGGTATAATAGCGATAGAACCAATGCCAGTTCCGGAGAGAGCGATGACTGTCAAAATTGTCCAGGTGCGCAATGGACAGGCACAAATGCTACAATGACAGAATATGCATATGATTTTATCGCGAATGCTGCATTGGGAGAAACAGACTTAACCAATGAAGATAACGTTGTATTTCGTATTGTATTTCAGTCCGATCCTTTGGAAACTCAAGAAGGTGCGATCGTTGACAACTTTGTGGTGGAAGGGTTTCAAGATGACGATGACGATGATAACGATGGTATACTTGATGTAGATGACAATTGTCCTTTGGTAGGAAACGCCAACCAGTTGGATACCGACGGGGACGGAGAAGGCGATGCTTGTGATTTGGATGATGACAACGATGGCATTTTAGATGTTGACGATAATTGCCCTTTAACTGCGAATGCGAACCAAATGGATGGAGATAATGATGGTATTGGCGACGTGTGC
>JANQHL010000230.1 GCA_028277085.1 Flavobacteriaceae bacterium | reverse complement strand
GAAAAGGAGATGTTTCCTTTCGTGACAGAAAATTCCATTTACTTTTCTTCGGACAGACCCTTTGGTTATGGTGGTCTGGACGTTTACAACGCTAGGTATTCCGACAATGTTTTTAATGTGGCTACGAACATGGGAATGCCTATAAACAGCAACCGGGATGATTTCTCCTTAACTATTAATGAAACTAATCATTCGGGTTACTTTGCCTCTAACCGACAAGGAGGCAAGGGGGATGACGATATCTATTCGTTTAAACAATTACTAATTGAACAACCGAAGGAGAATACTACTGCAATCTCAGGAATCGTAAAAGATTTGATCTCAGGAACGGTTCTTCCAGATGCTGCCGTTATCCTTTTGGATGAGAATACCAAAGCCTTACAGGAAGTGGTTTCAGGGGCTGATGGTAGTTTTGTTTTTGAAGATCTCCCTGAACATACAGAATATACCTTATTAGCCAACGCCGATGAATATGTGGAAAACGAACTCCCTGTCCAGACCAAAAGCGGTGCCCCGGAAGTAGTAGAAGTTCCATTGAAACCTGTAGACGACATTATTGTTTTAGAGGAAGGAGAACGGAAGTTGAAAACGGATGCTATTTACTTTGATTTTGATAAATATACCATTACCAAAGCTGCTCAAGAAGAATTAAATAAATTGGTACAGGTATGGGAAAAATATCCAAACATGGTCATTAGGATCGAATCTCATACCGATTCCCGGGGACCAAGGGCTTACAATCAACTCCTTTCAGATAAGCGCGCGAAAGCCTCGAGAGACTATCTTATTTCAAAAGGCATTCCTGCTGATCGGATTGCAAGCGCAATTGGATATGGAGAAGAGCACCTCATAAACAAATGTGCCAACGGAACCCCCTGTTCTAAAGCACAACACAAACAAAACCGTAGGTCAGAATTCGTAATATTGGAAATGTAGTGCTGTACTACTATTTACGGAAGTCGTGCTTGAGTTTACCGGACAATAGGAATTGATACCCCATTTCTACCATTCATCGAATTGAGCCATCGATAAACGCCATTGGTTCCCTTGATAGTCGTCGACAAAAACCAACCGCTTAAAGATTGTAAATTCTAAAACAGTAGCTGATCTCCTTTTTGTGACTGTTCGTCCTTTTCTTTTTTAAGTAGGCCGGTAAAGCACAAAATTTGTCTCAAATACAAATCTAAAAATGCTTACTTATGAAAAGATTTTTACTTGTTAAAGAGATTTATTTAGAAGCTTTCAGAAACCTCGGAAATATCCTATTGCAACGGTCTTTTAAGATATTCTCATGGTTTTGTTTTATAATGTTCTTTGTGGTGCTTTACGCCTTTGTTTTTAGGGTAGTTACAGGATTCCCATTTGACTAAGTCAAACAGGACCCTGTTTACTTAAAAAGCTGGAACAATACAAACCTGAAAGGGTAAGAAGGGGCTTCTTGCCAAAACCTTTAACGGTTTAAAGTGCCTTTTCAAACCTGAGTGTCCTAAGGATAGCTTCAAGTTCGAACATATAGTCCCGTTTCTGAGTGGAAGGAGCAAAAGTAAAACCTTCTAATACGAGTTTTCGGTTGTTTTCCTTGTCGTTAATAATATAGGTTAGAAAAGGGCCGGCCATGGGATAGCCGTTTATTTCCCATATTCCTTTGGCCTGGGCAGCTTTCTTCCCGCCAATCTCGGCTGGAAACACATAGGGTGCAAAAGCCTTTTCGGTAATCATATAGGTATTATCTTCCGGGCCTGGCACATATTTTTTTCCTATGGAGTCACGCATTGCAACAATGTCGCGTACGAAAGTGGAATCATTCGTAAAACTATCTTCGGGCATCGCATAAGCAATAATATTCATGTTGCCCTTAGGTATTTGCCTATCTAACCAAACAAAATTCTCTTCCTGCTTTCCAACACGATAAGCGGAGGGAATCGTTAAAGAGATCCCCAAGGTTTCCGATAAGGCGCTTTCTTTGTTTAAAGAACGTTTAAAGCGTTTTTGTGCTTCTTGTATTTCAACACCCCTGTAGGCTGCAATTCCTTCTTCAGCGATAGTTTCTAAGCCCCCTACCAGCTCCCCGTAATTCGTACCCTTAACCACGACTACCTTTTGGGGTAAAGCATACACATTGGATTTAATATGACTGACCGCCAGCGAGTCCTGTTGTACATATAGAATAGAACGGGAATGGGTAACAGCTCCTTTAAAAACCTGAGGGGGTATTTGTGTCAAGGTTAAAATAGGTTGCTCTGGGGTAAGTGCCAAAGCCGGTTGGGCAAACAGCTCCCGCACTTTGTCGCCAACGGCACCTTGCCAGAGGTCATTTTCCATAACCACCATTAGGGAGTTAACGCTCCCTGTGGAAGGAGGTAAAAATTGTTGTCGCTTCCCGGTTCCATTACAGGAAGCAACTACTATTACTACTATCAGTATCCAAAGTGTTCTCAAATTTCTCATGATATTCCTAAGTTAAGACGAACATTCGCAGAGTCTCAATTTTGTTCCGGGTTTCAAATTATTACCGCGAATACCGTTCCATTTTCTCAAATTTTCAATAGTAACACCAGGATATTTTCTTGAAATGGTCCACAACGAATCCCCGGATTGTACCACATGTATTTTGGAAGGGTCCTTTGGTAGTTGTACAGGTTTTTGCTTTGTGGCAGGAGTTTTGGTTCCTGTATTTGAGGCTGTTACAACTGGTTTTCTTGGATAAATAGTAAGACGTTGTCCGATGCGTAAATTGTTGCTTCTTAAGCCATTCCAGCGCTTTATCTGGCTAACACCCACTCCGTATCTTTCCGCTATTTTTCCCAAATAATCCCCACTTCTTACTTTATACCGGATCCTATCATTGCTATTGACAAGCTGTGGTAACGGTTTTTCCCTTTTATTCAATGATTGCTGTACATGATTGTAAATAGCAGTTTCATTATTTACAAATTTGCCCAAATGCTTCAAAGGTAAGCGCAGGGTGTATGCTTTTCCAGCTACTTTGGGAATAATATTCAATTTATACTGAGGATTCAGAACCTTAAGTTCTTCTACTGAAATATTTACCAGTTCTGAGATCTGTTCAAAGGTGATCAGGTTTTTGACCAGTACCGTATCCGTTTCAAAATAAGGGCGTTCTACCAGGGTTTTTCGAAGTCCGTGTTCTGAGGCGTATTCGAAAATGTACATGGTGGCCAGGAATGCGGGGACATAGCCTGCTGTTTCACGTGGAAGATACCTCCGTAAATTCCAATAATTCTGATATCCCCCTGAGCGGCGAATGGCTTTATTCACATTTCCGGGGCCGGAGTTGTAGGCCGCAAGTGCCAAGTCCCAGTCGTTAAAAATTTCATATAATTTTGAGAGGTACCGACATGCCGATTTAGTTGAAGCTACGGGATCACTACGCTCATCCACGTAACTGCTTACGTCCAAACCGTACATTTTACCGGTTGAAAACATAAACTGCCACAATCCTGTGGCACCTACCCTTGATTTCGCCCTGGGATTTAACGCAGATTCTACAATGGCCAGGTACTTCACTTCTAACGGAATGTTGTGATTATCGAGTTCCTGCTCAAACAGCGGAAAGTAAAACTGACTTGTAGTAAGCATCCGCTCCATCAAGTCTCTTTTTTTTGTGAGGAAGGTATGAATCACTCTTTCCAAAGAAGGGTTGTACGCGATGTTAAAAGGTGTCTTTTCATTCAATTGTGCTAACCTTGCTTTCAAAGTATCCGTCGGGAGACGTAAAGCTTCAAGCGAATCGATGGAAGGTTGCGTGACTTCTGCGTACATCTCCTGAGACAATATAGTATTTCGCTCCAGTTCTCTCAGCCAAAGACTGTCATAGGCGTATACCACCTCTAGATCTTCTAGGGTCAGCTGCTGTACAGTGTCCAGAACAATCGGTAATTTTTGCGCTTCCACACCCTTAGTTTCGCCAGCTAAAGGGGCTTGTAACGTACTAAGCGAATCCGGAATAGATATGGCAGCGTCCGGAGCCTGAGCCAAAAGCACCGTGCTTAACATGCAACAAATAATGGGTAGTAACCAGTAGCTATTTCTTCTCATTTGGGTTTGGTTTAGTCCAGGACGTACTAAAATGCGCCATTTTTTTCAAAAAATGAAACCATTTTTAGGAAAACGCCAAAAATTTGGATAGGTCTGTTAGTCGATAACGTCTTGATTATCCTAATATTGCAGCAATCCCCGGGAGTGTCTTCCCTTCCAGGCTTTCCAACATCGCCCCTCCTCCTGTGGATACATAGCTCACTTTGTCTTGAAACCCAAATTGTTTAACAGCCGCTACGGAATCTCCACCTCCAACCAGGGAAAAGGCCCCTTTTTGCGTGGCTTCATCCACAAAATTGCCAATTGCAATGGTCCCTTTGGCAAAAGGTTTCATTTCAAAAACTCCTGCAGGACCGTTCCATAAAATGGTTTTGGAATTGATGATCACCTCCTTAAATTTTTCCAAAGTCTGTGGTCCCACATCCAATCCTTGCCAACCGTCCGGGATTTGATCTACAGGTAAAATTTGTGTATTCGCGCTTTCGTCAAAGGCATCCGCCGCCAGGACATCAACAGGTAAATGCACTGCTACTCCCTTATCTTTGGCCAGTTTCAAGATGTTCAACGCCAATTCAAGTTTATCATCTTCGCAAATGGAATCACCCACTTGACCCTCCTGGGCTTTAACAAAAGTATAGGTCATTCCTCCACCGACGATAAGATGATTCACTTTGTCCAGAATGCTTTCGATAATCGTTATTTTGGAAGATACTTTGGCTCCCCCTAAAATTGCGGTAACCGGTTTTTCTCCCGTTTGCATGACTTTTTCAATTGCCTTTATTTCTTTAGCTAACAAATACCCAAAACACTTTGAATTCGGGAAAAAATCTGCTACGATGGTAGTGGACGCATGGGCTCTGTGCGCTGTACCAAAAGCATCATTTACATAGACATCCCCAAACGATGCCAATTGCTCGGCAAAATCCCGATCTCCTTTTTCCTCTTCAGGATAAAACCTGAGGTTCTCCAATAATAACACTTCCCCATCCTGCAAATCACCGTATGCTGCTTCCACTTTTTCACCGACACAATCATCAACGAACTTTACTTGAACACCAACAATCTCAGACACCTTTTCGCTGATATGACTTAACGACATTGCCGCATTTCTTGTGCCTTTAGGTCTTCCCAAATGACTCATTAAAACAGCACTTCCTCCATCTTCCAGTATCTTTAATATTGTGGGTTTCGCCGCTTCAATACGGCTGGTATCCGTAACCTGAAAGTCTTTGTCCAGGGGGACATTAAAATCTACCCGAATAAGCGCTCTTTTATGTTCAAAGTTATAGTCTTCAATTGTTTTCATGTGGTCTCGTTTTAATTTATCAAATGTAGTTAATTCCCTAGCCCTAGAAAACCGATTTCAGTGAGGATACCCGGATTTAGTATTGTACTTTGAAAAGTACAAATCCCCTATATTTGGTAACATGCATTTTCGTGAAATTTTAGGACAGCAGCATATTAAGAATCACCTGCTCACAACGGCCAGGGCGGGAAGAATCCCACATGCCCAGTTATTTATAGGCCCTGAGGGTAGTGGTACCCTACCTATGGCTCTTGCTTACGCGCAATATGTACTCTGTGGTAATTCCGGAGAGGATAATGAGGGGGAGAATAGTGCCTGTAATCTTAAATGCACAACATTAACCCACCCGGACCTGCATTTTGCCTTTCCGGTAGCCACTTCAGACAAAGCAAAAAGCCGGCCTGTAAGCAGCATGTATTTAGAAGAATGGCGGGAATTTTTAAAAGAGCAGCCCTATGGCAATTTATTTGACTGGTACCGCCTCATTGGAGTTGAAAAGAAGCAAGGCCAAATTGGAGTAGATGAAGCACATGATATTGTAAAGCGGTTATCGCTCAAATCTTATGAAGGAGGGTACAAAATATTGTTGGTATGGATGGCTGAGAAAATGAATGCTTCTACCGCAAATAAGCTCCTAAAACTTATAGAAGAACCCCCAGAAAAAACGGTCCTGCTGCTTATAGCGGAAGAGGAAGAAAAAATAATTCCTACTATCCGTTCCCGCTGTCAAATTTTGCATTTTTCGCATTTGCCGGAAGCGGTGATTGCTAGAGCATTGGAAAAAAAAGGAGTCCATCCTTCCAAAGCGCTTCCATTGGCTCAGGAAGCCCATGGAAACTTCAACAAGGCATTGGATCTTTTACATCAGGATTCGGAAGACCTGGTATTTGAGAAATGGTTTGTGCACTGGGTGCGGAGCGCTTTCAAAGCAAAAGGTAACAAAGCAGTGATTCATGAGCTCTTGCAATGGAGCGAGGAAGTGGCTAAAACAGGGCGAGAAGTTCAAAAGAAATTTCTTCATTATTGCCTTGGAATTATGAGACAGGCCCTACTATTCAATTACAATATGCCGGAGTTAGTGTATTCCAAAATTCATGTCGAGGGATTCCATTTAGAGAAATTTGCTCCATTTGTGCATGAAAACAATATCTTCGAATTAGTTGAAGAGTTGGAAAATGCTGCTTTGCATATAGAACGCAATGGTAATTCCCGGATCATATTCGCAGATTTATCTATCAAGCTTACCCGATTGTTACACGTTAAAGCCCACTAAATTCAGATAGCATGCACTTACATTTTTACGACAATACCGCAGAATGTCTTCTTCTTGCTTTTCTCGTCATTGTTTTTCTGCAAAGCGGAATCGATAAAATAGTCGATTGGTCCGGAAATCTCTCCTGGCTAAGAGGTCACTTTTCTAAGTCAGTTTTTAAGAATGTCGTACCCCTCGTACTGGGCATTATCCTGGTTATGGAAGTGGTATCAGGGGTATTCTCGTTAATTGGCCTGGCGCATCTAATTCTTTTCGATGAAACCTTATTTGCCTGGTATGGCGCCTTGTTTTCAGGAATAGCATTGCTTATGTTACTTCTTGGGCAGCGATTGGCCAAAGACTATGAGGGAGCAAAGACCATTGTCATTTATTTAATGCCGACGGTATTTCTTTTGTTTTTGTTGCAATAGCCTTATTAAAACCAATTTATTCTTACGACGATACTCTAGTTGTTATACTTATCGTTTAAAATGACTAGAATATCTTTGGTAAGGTCTTTTGCTTCTGTACCATACAACACGCTTCCGCCTTCGCCGCCCCCTAGGATATAGGTATATCCATTACGCTTACCAAAGGCAGTGATCTCTTTCTTCACTTTGCTTACCACACTATCCATTTCTGTTTGCCCGGTGGCTTGTAGTTGTTGTTCTTCCTGTTGTAATTGCTGACCCATAAATTGAGCACGTTGCTGTATTAGCCCATATTCTTCCTGAGCTTTCTGCTGTGATAGACTTTGCGCCTTTGTTTGAAAAGCCTTCAACTCCAAATCGAAGGCCTGAGAAATACTATCTCTTTTTTTTGTTAGGGCTTCCGCTTTTGTTTTGAATTTATTTTCGACATCAATCTTTTCCTGATAACCATCCATTAATTGAACATTGTCTACAAAACCAATTTTATCTTGTTGACAAGCCACCAACAGGAAAATACCCCCTAAAACCAAAAATTGTTTCATCACATACTTTTTTATGATTCGGCAAAAATAGGGAAAGCTTTTAATGCGATTAAAGCTCGTAGTATGTAAATTTATATTCATAGTCAAAAGCTATGGTAAAATGGTTATAATATAGTTTTTTTCTATTAAAAAATCTCCTTTCTGAGGCCTTTGACGCGCGTTTAGGCGTTTCCGCTGGCTATTCCATACAAGCATTGCAGATCGGCGAGAGAAGGCGCTTAGAATGAATTTTTTGCCTTCTGGAGTATATAAATATGCGAAGAGCATTCTTTTGACACCAGAGCGTTTGCGTTTGACCTACAACCCATCCAGATACCTCTTAAAAAAGGCCATCTGGATCCCCTGTAACGTTCGGAAAGTATCCCCACATAATATGCGTCCAACCACATGGGTTTGGTTTTGATCAAGCGGAACCCATGGTTATGAAAAAGTTTTTGAATCGCCCGCCTGGAAAAATGCCAGACATGTCTGGGCACGTCATAGGCAGCCCAATACGGTCCGTAGTAGTTCGCATCAAAAGATTTAAAATTGGGAACAGCAACTATTAGGGTTCCGTCATCTTCCAGCAGTCTTTCTATCCCGTTAATACTTGCCTCAAGGTCCGGAAGATGTTCCAGCACGTGCCAGAGGGTAATTATCTGAAAAGATCTCCCTTGTAGCGCTTGAAGTGTGGGGTACACACGAATTCCTTTAGCGGCTGATCTCTTAGCCGCTCGTTCATTGGGTTCTATTCCGGCAACCTGCCAATTCTTTTTTGTAGCATATAGCAAAAAGTCCCCCGTGCCAGAACCCATATCTAACAATGACTTTTTCTTCCTACAATATTTCCTGGCGTAGCGCTCCTTTTTACTAAGGCTATATCGTTTAGCCAACTGGTATAGTCCATCGAACAGGGTATTGTTCGCATCAGTGTGGGAAATATAGTCTTCACTATCGTAATACTTATCCAAATTCTTCGGGACTGGATGGGTATACAACAACTCCTTGTTTCCATCCCGAAGGAGTTCAAATTCTTCTTGCGAAACCGAAAAATCTCTAGTTTTTAAATACAACTTCATTATAGTTGTCGGTAGCGAGGTACTCTTCTTTTAATGTTCGAAGATACGCTAAAATAGCCGTTTGATTTGGATAATTGTCCTGTAAACAATCCGCTTCAGTATTTGAAAATACCTCTATGGCAATATAATAGTTGCTACTATTTACGGTGCTATTCTCCTCGGTAGTCAGATAGGTCCCAAAATCTTCATTCCCCAACATCACATTCACCGCCGCATCCAATAACATCGGGAATAAGTCAATTGCCTTATCAGAAATATGAACCTCATAAAAAGAAAAGAAATAGTCATTCCCCTCCAACTGAAACGGGACCTCCACATCCACATAATAGTCGTTAAGGTCAAATTTCGTGTTGATGTAATCGTAAAAGTGGTATTGTTCTTTTGGATCTTCAAATACAAAAATCCTTTTTTCCGGGAGCCCTTTCCTAAAACGATTTCCCTTGGTGACCTTGTAGTCTTCCACCTTTGGGGCAATTCGCAATGGCACACAAGACTGAAAAAAGACGGCTAACAGCAGGAGTGGTAACACGCGCTTCATATTGGTTTCGATTTAGCTAAAAAGGCAGTACAAAAATCGAGCCAGTAATCCTTCTGTTCCACGTGGAACATGACCGCCTTATCTGCCCAGAAACACTAAAAGCACACTTATATCTGCCGGAGAAACCCCGCTTATCCTTGAAGCCTGTGAGATGGTAACCGGTTGTATCTGTTGTAGCTTTTCTCTAGCCTCATAGGACAACGACTTTACTCTTGAATAATCAAAGTTTTCCGGAATCTTGATGTTTTCCAGTCGTTGCAGCTTGTTGGCATTGTTACGCTCTTTTTCAATATACCCCGAATATTTTACCTGGATCTCTGTCTGTTCCATAGCCTCATTATCAATCTGATGTTCCTCTACAAAATTGGAAACTGCCGGCAGCGTGAGCATATGATCCATAGTAACCTTTGGTCTGGAAAAGACCTTGAACATTTTGTCGGACTGCTTGACCGTTGCTGAGTTTAAGGATTCCAGAATAGGGTTAATTTCTTCCGGAATAAAACTCGTTTTTTTGAAGAAACTAATAAATTGCTGCGCCTTGTTTTGCTTTTCCTCCATCCTTCTTAATCGTTCTTCCTTGGCCAATCCAATAGCATATCCTTTTGGTGTAAGCCGCAAATCTGCGTTATCTTGTCTAAGCAAGGTTCTATATTCTGCCCTTGACGTAAACATTCTATACGGCTCTTCTGTTCCTTTGGTAATTAAATCATCTATTAGCACTCCTATGTAGGCCTCGTCCCGATTCAGGATCATGGCCTCCTTTTCATTGATCTTTAAGTGCGCATTGATGCCTGCCATTAGGCCTTGCGCAGCAGCTTCTTCATATCCGGTTGTGCCGTTAATTTGACCAGCAAAGAAGAGGTTTTCCACTATCTTCGTCTCCAAGCTGTGTTTTAATTGAGTGGGTGGGAAGTAATCATATTCTATGGCGTATCCAGGCCTGAAAAACTTAACATTTTCAAAACCTTTCACCGAACGCAAAGCCGAAAATTGAACATCCTCAGGTAAGGAAGTCGAAAAGCCGTTGACGTACACTTCCACGGTGTTCCAACCCTCTGGTTCTACAAAGATCTGATGCGCATCCTTCTCGGCAAACCGGTCTATTTTATCCTCAATAGAAGGGCAATATCTTGGCCCGATACTTTTAATCCTACCATTGAACATGGGTGATCTATCAAACCCTTTTCGTAACAGGTCATGAACAAGGGGGGATGTATGCGTCATATGACAGTCGCGCTGTTCTTTGAGTACGCAACTTTCCAAATAAGAGAACTTCTCCGGATGTGTGTCTCCCGGTTGCGGTATCATTTTGCTGTAGTCAAGAGAACGTCCGTCCACCCGGGGAGGCGTCCCTGTCTTCATTCTTCCACTGTCAAAACCATAATCCACCAATTGTTCCGTGATTCCTGTGGCCGCACGCTCTCCAGCCCTTCCCCCACCAAATTGTTTCTCCCCAATATGAATTAGTCCATTAAGAAAGGTTCCGTTCGTAAGCACAACGGCGTCGGAGAATATTTCGATTCCCAGTGATGTTCTGACGCCCACAATTCTACCGCTGTCTACCAACAAGCCGGATACCATCTCCTGATAAAAATCAACATTAGGTGTACGCTCCAATGCCAAACGCCACTCCTCTGCAAAACGCATCCTATCATTCTGTGTCCTTGGGCTCCACATTGCGGGTCCCTTGGACTTATTCAACATTTTAAACTGTATAGCGGACTTATCGCTAATAATTCCGCTGTAGCCCCCAAGGGCATCAATTTCCCTAACGATCTGCCCCTTAGCAATCCCTCCCATGGCCGGATTACAAGACATTTGACCAATGGTCTGAAGGTTCATCGTAACCAAAAGCGTTTTGGAGCCCATATTTGCAGCCGCAGCAGCGGCTTCCGCACCAGCGTGACCCCCACCCACTACAATTATGTCGTATTTCTTTTCAAACATCTTGTCTAAGGTTCCACGTGGAACATTTGTATCTTTTCATTTTCCCTGACCCTCATTTCCTTGCGGTCTTCATCTGTCTTATCATTATAACCCACCAGATGCAACACTCCGTGTGCCATTACCCGCATCAATTCCTCCTCGAAAGGCACTTCGAATAGTTTTGCGTTTTCCCTGACCCTATCTGTTGAGATAAAAACATCTCCCTTCAGGGTACCCGTATCAGAATAGTCAAAGGTCACTATATCCGTATAGGTGTCGTGCCCTAAGTACTTCAGATTGATTTCCGCCAGGTACTCATCATTACAAAAAACATAATCCAACTCGTAGGCAGTTTTACCTTCGGAGGACAATACTCTATCTAACCAATCGGCATACTCTTTTTTACCGTGGAGTTTAAAATTTCCTTCAAAATGAAAATTAATAGCCATTCTTGAAGTACCGCTTCACTTTATCCTGATAACGCGGCTGCAAAGGTAAGGCTTGACGATTTAAAATCTCAATAGTTGATTTCCTATTCTTTAATAACTCCGGTTTCGTCAATACCGGATTTCCAAACTCCCCGTTTGCACTATTACTTTCTCTTTCCTTTCGTTCCCCCTGTTTCATCGCCGCATTTTCGAGTTTCAGCAGCTGATGTTGTATCCGATTCATCCGATCAATAGTCCTCCTTGTAATACCATTCTCAAGCAACTCCTGTTCAAAACGCTCCATCTCCAATGTCAGTTTTTTAGCCAGTCCGCGTTTATCTTCATCAATAATGTTTTTCAACTGTTCCTCAAGCTGTTCCCGTATGGTTTGCTGTTCCTTATAGATTTCATATATCTCTTTTAGCTGCTCTTCCGAAAAACCATCACCACTAGCCCCTTGACCTCCATCCTGTCCTTGTGGTGTTTTTCCCTTTTCTTTGCCCTGATCTCCATCTCCCTCAGTATCGGAACCATTTCTACCTTTAGTGCCTGATTGCTCCTGTCCTTTTTCCCCTTCATTGCCTTGTCCTGATTCCTCGCCTTTCGATGAACCCTGTCCTCCTTCCATCTTTTCCTGCAATTGTTGTTGGCTTTTTATAATATCCGGAAGTTGGAAACCCTCGCCCTGTCCCTGACCTTTTCCCGACATCATACTTTGCTGCATATTATCTAAAATATCAGCCAAAAACTCCGCCAGTGCGTTAGCCGCAGTGAAGGTATATTGCTGATACGAAGCAGCCTGGTAGATCTGATTTTCCGCTATGCCCTCCAGGGATTTATCCATATTATAATATACCTCTGTGATCTGTTCATTCACAAATTCCGCAAGCTCAGCTCTCCGCAATGACAGCGCAAACAAACTATCATCAATGTGTCCAAACAGCCCTTGCAGTTCCTTTTGCTTCTTTATAGTTCCCGAAAACTCCCGCAACTCCATACCATCTTCCTCTACGGTGTTGAACAGCTGTTCCTGTTCAAAGGAAAACACCAAAAGATTATCCAATATCTGTCGTAGCATTTCAGCATCTTCCGTAATAGAAGAACCTCCTGCCCCGGGGTTTGCGCCTTCCTGCATTTGTTCGGAAAGCTCCTTCATCTTTGACGCCGCTGATTTTTGTCTATCCGAGGCCTTATTAGCCGCTTCTTTCCGCTCCTGCGCCATGCCCGTTTCCTCTATGCTTTGATGCTTCCTGATCTCCTCAAGGGCTTCCTTTTGATCCTCAGCAATTGATTTTTCCTTACCCTCTTCTATGCCAAGATCCAAAGGTTTCTTAAGGTCTTCGTTGTCTCGCTTAAGCTCTTCCAGGGCCTTCTCCAATACCTCGTACTGTTCATTCAAAGCATTCTGCTGCTCCTCCGTATACTCTTTATTTATTTCCTCATCCGAAAGCTTCTCCTGTTCCTCAGCTAATTCCTTTAGCTGCTGCGCCAATTGAGCGGCCTTTTCCGTAACATAATACCGCTTGGTCAACTCCACCAACTGCTCCAAATTACGTACATTAGAGCTTTGTGACTTTGCAAGTTCCTCCAACTTCTTTTGCAATTTTTCTTGCTCAATTTTGCTGGCTACCTCATTCAACTTCTCCAACAATTCCTGATTCTTCTTAGCCTCCATTTCCTGGCGTGCCAACCGTTCCAGCAACAATTCATCCATCTCAGACTGCCCCTCCCTTTTTGCTATGTTTTCCTTAAGTTCCCGGGTAAATTTTTCCATCATACTCTCCCGTAATTGTTGCCGCTTCAGATACTCCTTTATCTTTTGTTGCCCACTGAAGTCCAATTTTGAGTTTTGCCGTTGTTGGTCATTGAGTTTATCCAATTGCTCCTGTTGTTCCCGCTGCTCTTTCAAAGTATCACTTAGGCCCTTAATTAAATCCTCCTGGTTTTCTAACCTCCTCTCCTCCAATTGATTATCGTCCAAAACCGAGGTCCTAAACACTTGGCTACGCGTTACCTTGCCCCCCCTAAAAGGATCATTATCCCTAATCTCAAAATACAATTCGTACTCCTTACCTGGCTCAATAGCCAGGCCTGTAGGAAAGGTGTAGTAAAACTGTTGTACCGTGGATTCCGGTATCATAAGCTTCATTTGCTTAACCTCTTCCGGTTCACCAATGGGATAATAACTCATGGTAATCTCGGCTATACCGTAATCGTCTGATCCCAAACCCTCATAAAACGATAGGTTTGGGTTCAGTGAATCCAATTGCTGCGTAACCTTTAATGCCGGCGATTCGTCCTTGATAACCTTAAGGTTATACGTAAGCTTTTCGAAATCCTGAACGCGTTCGTTAGAAGTCGACAACGTATAGGTCAAATCATTGAATACCGGTTTTGTTAAAAGAAATCCGCTTTCCCTTTTCTCAAATTCCACAACACTATCCCCCTCAACGAAGTCCACCTTACTGGTATTGATCCCCTTAAGCTTCCAACTTATTCGAGTACCTTCCGGAACCCTCGCATTCCCAGTACCGGTGATCTCCTTATCGCTTCGATCCAAGTAGCCCGGATAGTCCAGGTACATTACGAAGTTGGTGATTACTGGGATTCGAATAACCCGAACTTCATAATCTCTTGATCGTACCTCATTGGCCAAGAAGTAAAAGGTAAACCCCTCGGTAATCGCCTGCATCGTGTATTCATATACCCCTCCGGACTGTTGCATGGTTAACCGTTTACCCCCTACAAGGATTTCTATGCCTTGCGGTCGAATATCCCCTTCTGTTGTAACGGTAACCGTCAATGGCTCCCCTTCAAGAATAGTCAGGCTTTCATTCCTTAATTCGAAAACAAAAGGGGCTGGTGGCGTATATGCCAAATCATAGTGTACCACCCTTTCATAAGACTTGAAAAAATCCGATACACTTCCAGAAATCCATATCAGGCCCAGTACCACCAAGGGCACTAATAAATATTTGAAATAGGTATATGATTCACGAAATTTAACCGCCTCTTTAAAGGAAACCGGTCGCATTTCCCGGGAACGTTGTTCAATTGCCGCCAGTAAAAGATCTGACCCACCAGGAATCTGCTTCAACTCCAGCAGATTTTGCAATTTATCGCCTACTGCGGGAAAATGCTTCCCTATTAACCTGGAGGCATCTTTCGCACTAATGCCTTTTTTAATTTTTAGGAGATACAGTATTGGCACCAGTAAATAGAAGTATGCTAAAAGCAGTCCTAATACTACGAGAACCAAAAGCAGGATGAGTCTACCCACAGATCCGAGCCAAAAAAAATATTCAACTCCTGTGATCAAAAGAAAAAGTAAGGTGCTCCAGGTAATAAACAGTAGCAATCCCTTAACCAGCAACTTGGTATAGTATTTCCTGGTAAACTCCTCTAACTTTCTTACAATATGTTCAAAGCTACCCAATAGACCGTTATTATTTATTCCAAAATAGCCATAACCTGAAATATCCGGTTCCAATTTTATGTTAAATCGTGGAAGGATAATTTAAAAACAACGATTTTCACTTCGGCGCTTCGGCTATATTTGTAAATCAAACGTCAAAAGTGAAAGAAAAAGTACGCGTTCGCTTTGCGCCTAGTCCCACAGGACCCCTACACATTGGTGGTGTTCGCACCGCACTTTTCAATTATTTGTTTGCAAGGAAACACAATGGCAAGTTTGTTTTACGCATTGAGGATACCGATCAAAATCGCTATGTCGCCGGGGCCGAAGAATATATAATCGAAGCACTAGAGTGGTGCGGTATTACTCACGACGAAAGTCCTACTAAACCCTCTTCTTATGGCCCGTACCGGCAGAGCGAGCGTAAGGCACTCTACAAAGAATATGCGGAAAATTTGATTGCAAAAGGACACGCCTACTATGCTTTTGATACTTCCGAAACTCTGGATTTCCACAGAAAAGATCATGAAGCCAAGGGCAAAACCTTTATCTACAACTGGCACAATCGCTTAAAGCTTACAAATTCCCTTTCGCTTTCGACAGAAGAAGTGCAACAAAAGCTCAGCATCGAAGAAGATTATGTGATCCGATTTAAATCCCCTCAAAACGAAATACTCACCTTGTACGATGTGGTTCGCGGTGAAATCACCATTGACACCAATATTCTGGACGATAAGATCCTTTTCAAAAGCGATGGTATGCCAACCTATCATTTGGCCAACGTTGTAGATGACCATCTTATGGAAATCTCTCATGTTATTCGCGGTGAAGAATGGTTGCCCTCCTTAGCGCTCCACAACCTTTTATATAATGCTTTTGGATGGGAAAAACCCATATTTGCGCACCTACCTCTCATTCTTAAACCTACGGGAAAAGGGAAATTAAGCAAACGGGATGGAGAAAAAGGAGGCTTTCCCATATTCCCACTAAACTGGGACAACTCCCAGGGCTACAAGGAAGCCGGCTATTTTCCTGAAGCCGTGGTCAATTTTTTGGCTTTTTTGGGCTGGAACCCGGGCACCGAACAAGAACTTTTTTCTATTGAAGAATTAATAGACGCCTTTTCTCTTGAACGTGTTAATAAATCTGGCGCACGCTTTGATCCCGAAAAAACTAAATGGTACAATCACCAATGGCTACAGCGACAACCAGATCTAGAGCTGGCTCAATTCTTGAAAAAGGAGGCAATTCCTGCCACACTTGCGAATGACAGCTATTTGGAAAAAGTAATTTCCTTAATAAAGGAACGGGCAGATTTCCCTGAAGATCTTTGGTCACTTGGATCCTATTTTTTTGTTCCACCCTCGGATTTTCCGGAAAGAGCAGTGAAAAAGCAATGGAAGGAGAATACTCCTGAAATAATGAAGCAAATCATAACCGTCCTGGAAGCTATTGACGATTTCTCCTCAACTCATGTGGAACTGACGATTACATCCTGGATTGAGGAACAAGGCCTTTCTTTCGGAAAGGTAATGCCCCCTTTACGTCTCATAATTGTTGGCGATCTGAAGGGCCCGCATTTGTTTGACATCATGACCCTATTAGGTAAGGAAGAGTGTATCTCCAGAATCCGTACCGCATTAGCCCTACTTTCCTGAATTTACAATTTCCCTCCAGCTCGGCTCCAGGTATATGTTAATACTATTCCCTTTTGAACTCCCCTATTTGCCTAGACACTGCCCAATAGAAGGACCTACTTTCATTGCTACTATCCAGCTTATAATTGCAGCTTATACTCCTAGAGCATCCTAGTGATACAGAAGGTTGAAAGCAACGCAACGTGTAACAAAATATAAAAGTCTGCGACCTATATTCTCCTTAGACTTTTGTAATTTCCTTTTTCAACATTATAACACGCACACTATGGGTACCTTCCTTTTAATACCAATCATTTTTTTCGCACTAATTTTATTATTTGCCTCCTTTTTTATCGTAAAACAACAGACCGCCGTGGTTGTGGAACGCTTTGGTCGGTTCAACAGCATCAGAAATTCCGGCCTACAAATGAAAATTCCTCTTGTAGACCGGATTTCGGGCAGACTCAGCTTAAAGATTCAGCAGCTCGATGTTATTGTCGAAACTAAAACGCTAGATGATGTTTTTGTGAAATTAAAGGTGTCGGTACAATACGTTGTAATACGGGACAAAGTATACGATGCTTTTTATAAATTGGAATATCCCCATGACCAGATTACCTCGTTTGTTTTCGATGTGGTACGAGCAGAGGTTCCCAAAATGAAATTGGATGATGTCTTTGTAAAAAAAGACGATATCGCCATTGCAGTAAAACGGGAACTTCAAGAATACATGTCAGAATATGGCTATGATATTATCAAAACCCTCGTAACGGATATTGACCCCGACGCCCAGGTAAAAGCAGCCATGAACCGAATCAACGCTTCGGAACGTGAGAAGATTGCAGCACAATTTGAAGGAGACGCTGCCCGAATCCTAATTGTAGAGAAAGCCAAGGCGGAGGCGGAGAGCAAGCGTTTACAAGGCCAGGGTATCGCAGACCAACGACGTGAAATTGCCCGTGGACTCGAAGAATCTGTTGAAGTCCTTAACAAGGTAGGCATTAACTCACAGGAAGCCTCTGCGCTCATTGTGGTTACGCAACATTACGATACCCTACAGGCCATAGGTGAAGAAACCAATACCAATTTAATACTGTTGCCCAACTCGCCACAAGCCGGAAGTGATATGCTCAACAATATGGTGGCCTCCTTCACAGCTAGCAATCAAATTGGCGAGGCTATGAAAACACAGAGTCGAAAAAAGAGAAATGAAGATCCCACTTAGGCCATTTCCCGAAAATGAAGTGATACATCCCTGGTTCCGCCGGGGATTTTTTATTTAAGTCCCTGTATCGCCATTTTGAAGTAGTGGCTATAGCTAAGTACCTCCCAACAAAAGAAAGGCGCTCAAACCCAAGAAAAACCTTGCACTTTTGATAGAAAATACCGATTGTTTTTATCCTTTGGAATAACCACTGCTTATAGGTGAGATTACACCCCAGATGAGCTAGCACAATAAACCGTAATGGGCTTCCCAAAGTTGATTCTCGTAGTTTGCCCCAGATGAATGAAAACTTTTTTAGACTTTCCTTATTCAAAAGTTGACCCATGAACTCGTTTTTCAGAGTTCCCCTTTTCCAATTGCTTATTACTAAGGTCAGCATTGTTGGACAATGATTTCATGCGATACCCATTTTCCAATGGATCCGCTCTTTTTTCCAGAATGAATGTAAATATGAAATCATCAAAATCTTCGATTTTTTCATAGTCAATAACATCCACATATTCTAATTCAAGTTCCCGTTCAAAAAGGAAACCATTATCAAATTCGTCATTAATTATTTGTGGAAGACTTAGCACAACTTGATTTTGCTCCCCTTTTCTAGGGTCCAATCTATAATACCAATTAAAACCATCCCAATAATCATCTCCATTATCATCTACTATTCCCCCATAAGCGATACGTAACGCATCTGTGTCCAGGGCTGAAGTTGAAATTCTTATTGACTTCTCCTCAGAAGCAAAAGTAATTTCCCCAGCTATACTATTCATCGCCACCTCGTTCCCAAATGTGATAAACGTATTTATATAATTGGTTGCCGGGTCCAAATAATTAACGTAATTCCTATAATGTTCGAACATGTCCAAAATAGGCAAGTCAACATATTCTATGTAAGCATTGGCATGGCTAAAAACTCTATGGTTATTATAGGTTTCAAGGCGTAAATCATCAGCTGTTTCGAATCCGTATCTACCAATACTGTAAAAGGTCATTCCGGGGGGTAGATCCAATCGAAAACTAGAAAATGAACTATTAAAATCTTGGTCTTGAACAACAATATTGGCCTGGTCCTGTGGGTTTTCAATAACCAAATATTTGTAATCTTCTTTTCTTCCTGTTCCCCCGTTTTCCACACTAACCAAATACGATTGATTGGTATAAAATAACTTGTTCGTATTATTTTCAAAGCCCGTTTCAGCAGTTACCTCCCACGAAGTTCCATTTGAACCTGAACCAAAAGTATTGGTGGCATATGTTGTTCCGCTTGCTTCGACGTAGGCAATAAATTCAGATTCCGGCAACCCATTAACAGTAAGGGTAAATCTATTGCTGTTGGGTAAATCTGTGCGCTCCCTATCCCTAATATTTCTATGTGCGCCCAATTCCAAAGTGTAGGTGTACGCTGTTCCAATTCTGCGGAACTGCGCATCATTGTTTTCGCAGTACACTCTGGAATAATATATCTCCTCCCCTTCTACAATATCCTCACTATACAACTTGTTAAGTCCGGAAACCATTTTTTCTACAGCCAATAATTTTCCCTCTAGGGTATGTACCATATCCCAAATAGTATTAATACTATCAATTTGATCATCTGCTATTTCCGTAGTAAATAATAAATGCTTTACATCAATAGTAAAGGCCTCCTCTACCGTAGTATTGTCAGCACTAGAAGAAACAAAACGAATTGTTGTAGTCCCGACGGGAATATTATAAGGATTTAAACGATATGTAAACTCCTGATCATCCGTTTCAAAAATCTCCTGATCATTAATATATATTCTTGTAATAACCTCGGAATGCGAAGAAACTGACACCTCAATGTCCGTATAGGTTTCAATAGTAGATTGATCGTCCAAATTGTTAACTGAAAGAATGGGATCAGAAGATGCCTCTTCCATGTCTTGCTCACTATTTTCGTTGCCGGTATTTGAACAAGCCACTAGGAATAGCAGAAATAGCAAAGAAGAAAGTTTTTTCATAAGTATTGGTTGTGTAACTCTAGTAAGTCCAACGTGGTAAATAAACTTTTATTCTTTCATCTTCTCCCAGGTATCCCGTAACGGAACGGTTCGATTGAATACTAGCTCCCCTGGTTTCGTGTCTGTGTCCACATTAAAATAGCCAAGGCGCTGAAATTGAAAACGGTCTCCTGCTTTAGCTTCCCTTACACTAGGTTCCAAAAATCCGGTAACCGTTTGCAAAGAATCGGGATTTACAAACTCCATGAAATCCTTGTCTTTGTGTCCGTCCGGTGTCGGATCCGTAAAAAGCCTGTCGTATAATCGAACTTCCGCTTTAATGGCGTGAGCAATAGCCACCCAATGCAGCGTTCCTTTTACCTTTCGCAAACTCTCTTCTGTACCGCTACCACTTTTACTTTTTGGGTCATAAGTGCATTGCACTTCTATAATGTTCCCTTCATTATCCTTTGTACAACTTTCCGCTTTTATGATGTAGCCATTTTTTAGGCGGACTTCCCCACCAAGTTTTAATCTGAAAAACTTCCTATTCGCTTCTTCCCTAAAGTCCTCCCGCTCAATATAAAGCTCCTTTCCAAAGGGTACCTTTCTATATCCGGCATTAGGATCTTCAGGATTATTCTCCGCTTCCAGCCATTCTTCCTCCCCATCCCGATAATTGGTGATTACCACTTTTAACGGATCCAAAACTGCCATAATTCTAGGCGCAACTTTGTTCAAATGGTCCCGCACGTGGAACTCCAATAGGGAAACATCCACTACATTATCCCGTTTGGCAATTCCAATAGTGTCCACAAAATTCCGAATCGCCTCGGGTGTATAGCCTCTTCTTCGCATCCCGGATATCGTAGGCATTCTCGGATCATCCCACCCGGAGACATGTCCTTCTTCCACTAATTTGAGAAGTTTACGTTTACTGACTACAGTATGGCTTAGGTTTCTTCGCGCGAATTCCCGTTGTTTTGGACGTAGCAAATCAGAAGATACCACTTGGTCTAAAAACCAATCGTAGAGCTCCCGA
This sequence comes from Flavobacteriaceae bacterium, assembly GCA_028277085.1. Taxonomy (GTDB): domain Bacteria; phylum Bacteroidota; class Bacteroidia; order Flavobacteriales; family Flavobacteriaceae; genus Croceivirga. Next base: position 37,042 of record JANQHL010000230.1, on the reverse strand, counting down.
TGTGGCAGAAACTCTAAGGTGCAGAGCGAGTGAGAAACTTGTTCTATATAGTCACTCTCCCCGTGTGTCCAATCGTATAACGGATAAATACACCAATCGGTATTTGTGCGGTGGTGTGCCCTGTGCAGCACACGGTACATAATGGGATCTCGCATCAACATATTCGGTGAAGCCATATCGATTTTGGCCCGAAGTACATGTTCTCCTTCACCAAATTCTCCGTTCTTCATGCCTTCGAACAATTTTAGGTTTTCTTCAACCGAGCGATCACGGAAGGGACTGTTTGTTCCCGGTTCGGTTGGGGTGCCTTTTTGTTTTGCCATTTCCTCTGAGGATTGGCTATCTACATAGGCTTTACCCGATTTGATCAGCTCAAGGGCCCAGTTGTACAATTGTTGGAAATAATCAGAGGCATAACACTCGTTGGCCCACTCAAACCCCAGCCATTTCACATCCCTTTTTATGGCATCGACATATTCCTGCTCTTCTTTTGTAGGGTTAGTGTCGTCAAAGCGCAGGTTTACCGGAGCCCCATAGCGAAGGCCCAAACCAAAATTCAGGCATATCGCACTAGCGTGTCCGATATGCAAATAGCCATTAGGCTCTGGTGGAAAACGAAATCGCAAATCGGTTTTTGTATGCGAATTAGACAAGTCTTCCTCAATAATGTGCTCTATAAAATTTAGGGATCTCTCCTCTTTGGCCATATCCAAAAATTAATCCACAAATGTAGCAAAATTGGGAAGTTTGTTGCCCTTTTTCACCTGATCATCATACGAATATGCCCATTTCACAACAGAATATCCCTGTAGCACAACATTATGTTTACGCTCTCCCGAATTAATAAAATATTTGTTTAAGGAATACTGTATGAAATTGCCTTTGCAAAAAGGAAAACCTACTAACTAGAAAAATGCGTGATGACATCCCCCAAAGTGTCATCCACTTAAGCTAACATACCATGAGACCTAATTTGCGAAACAGTATTCTTTATGTTGTGATCTGCGCTATTGGCATTCCGTTTTTGAATGCCCAGGTTTTAAATAAGCCTGAGCCTGCGGATAACCCGAACCTACCTGGCAACTCCGCCTGGACCGCTGCCTGTGCTTCCGATGATTTCAACGAGTATTATGTCAATTTTACCTGGAACCCTCCCTTGGTAAATTCCGACAACGAATTTATCCTGGAGCTTTCTGATGCCCAGGGATCTTTCTCCAACCCAAGCGAATTGGACAGGGCGACAGATAAAAACACCACTTTCGATTTTGATTTTTCCTTTGCCCTGCCGACAGACATTCAAGGGGATGGACATAAATTCAGGGTGAGAAGTACAAGCCCGGCTATGACCAGCCCGGAGTCGGACGCCTTCACCATGTACTTCATTGGATACGATAGTCCGATTCTTATAAGTCAAGATGGAAGTGGAGATATCCCTTCCGGGGGAATTTTGCAGGCGTGTGATGGTTCCTCCATCACCTTAGCGACGCACAATGTTCCCAGTGCGCAAAATTACAATTATAGCTGGTATCGCAGTGGTACCCCACTTTCTGAGAACAGCAATACTATCACTGTTAATCAGGCCGGTATCTATTTTGTAGAAATAGACTATGGCAACTGTAGTGGGTCAGCGAACACGCTTTCCAACTCCATTGAGATACAAATTGGGGCCAATCAAGGTATTGCCATTACCCCGCCAGCTTCGACAGCCTTATGTTCGGGGGAAACGCAAACACTCGTAGCCAATATTGTAGGCCAGGGGTATGATTATACCTGGTACAAGGATGGTAACCCCATTGCAGGACCCACCTTAGAAGGGAGTTCGTTCGTGGTTGATGCCAATACCGTAGGCTTTGAAGGCGATTATCAAGTAGAAATTTCCGGATCCGGCATATGCAGCGAACGTTCCTCTGCAGTAGCAATTACAAATGCTGACAATTTTACGGTAAGCCGGGATAACGAAGCTACGGTAGTACTGCTTCCTTCACAAACCGAAACACTAAGCGTTAGTACCAATGCAAACAGTCCTGGTTACCAGTGGTACAGAGACGGGAATCCGATATCCGGAGCAACTAACCCTACCTTACCGGTAACAGATGTAGGTGATTATTTTGCAAGAATAACACAGACAGGTGGCGCTTGTACCTCCTCATCCAAGGATTCAGAAATCACTACAGTTGTTTCCCCTAATTCCTTCGAATTTGTAGTGGAATACGCAACCACCTATAGCGCTTGTAACGCTTCAGACGTAACCTTAGGTCTTTCAGAAATCATTGCTGTAGCGGATAATGGCACACGTACAGACGTAACGCAGGATATGCGAAATGTATTCAGCTATCAATGGGTGCGCGATGGTTCCAATGTTTCCGGCGAAACCAGCAGTTCTTTGTTTATTTCAGATCGCACAAATAACGGAGACTATCTCTTACGTGGTGATATTGGTGGGAACTATAACGTATCTTCCAATACACTTCCTGTACAGCTGCGAACCAATACGGCAATTGCCATTACCAGTGATAACCCTGTATTATGTGAAGGTGCTAATGATGCACGATTAACCACCACTTTCGATCTGTCCGGAGCCAGTTTCCGTTGGCTGCGTAATGGACAACCTACGGGATCTGCCACTGAAGTGCTTACAGCGAATCAATCGGGTGACTATCAACTGGAAGTGACTTTGAATGGATGTCCAGTAACCTCTAATACTGTGCAAATTACGGATTTTGATACCTCGGTTTTAGTCCTGGATACCGAAGAAGATATTATCATCCCTGAAGGGCAGTCGATCACGGTGACCGCCAGCGGAGCCTCAGAATACGAATGGTTCGACACCAACAACAATTCTCTGGCAATAGGCAGTTCCTATACGTTCTCGCAGGAAGGTACCTTTACTTTATTAGCCACTGCAGGGTCATGCCAGATCACCAGAACACTTACTGTAGCTTTTAGAGACACCTTTCTCGTTCCTAACGTAATAACCGCTAATGGTGACGGAATAAATGACCTGTGGATACTCCCAAATACCTTTTCGAACGATCAGGACATTCGTGTCATCATATTTAATGAAAAAGGAGAGGAGATTTTGAATCAGACCAACTATCAGAACAACTGGCCACAGTCCTCTGTCGCATTTAACAAAAAGAATCAAATATTCTACTATAAAATCAGGAACACCAACGAGACCCTGAAACAAGGGACTATAACTGTTATCCGTTAGAACCACAATGCAAAAGTATAACCATTTCGTAGTATTTCTTTTTCTCGCCTTCGGCTTGCTTAATCTCCAGGCCCAGCAGGAAGAAGCTCCTTTTATTGCCTATGATGTACCTACTCAAAACCTCTTAAAGTTTAATAGGTTCTTATTGAACCCCACTTTTTCGACGGTTCGGGAAGACAAGTCATACATCAATCTATTTCATAGAAACCAATCGGTTTCTTTTGATGATAACAACCAAACCTACTTTCTGAGTTACAGTGGTAGGATCGGCGATCGAAGTGGTTTGGGGCTAAGCCTCTATACACAAAGGGAAGGTCTTATCGATAATTTTGGCTTGTTGGCAAACTATGCTTATGGTATAAAGCTTAGTGAGAAAAGCAACTTCACTTTTGGGGCTAATTTCTCATACTACAATAGTGGTTTCAACCAGAACCGCGCCAACCCTATTGATGATGATCCGCTGCTCAATAGTTTGGATAACAGCGCATTAATTACTTTCCAACCTGGGTTTAACATTTCCTACGGTGCTTTCGACTTTGGTGCTTTTGCGGAAAATCTATTCGACTACAACTTAAAAACGAGCGAGTCCATTACGGATTTCAGCGAGAAAACCTATACCGGTCATTTACAATATACCCATCAGTTTAAAAACTCCTCAGGAATCTTTGAAAGCGGACGATTGATGCCTTTGGCCAGGGTTAGTAGCGTAGCGGGAGAAGATGTTGTGCTTGGGGGAAGCTTAATCCTGGACCTGCCCAAACTGGGCTGGTTACAAGCAGGTTATGATGACTTCTATGGTGCTGCGGCCGGGATCGGTTTTAATCTGAATCGCCGAATTTCTTTGGGATATACTGTAGAACAAGGCGTATCTAACAATTTTGATGATTTTGGGGTTACCCATGAAATCTCACTGGCCTATTCCTTTACGCCTAATCTGACCGAAGATCGCGTAATGCTGGAGAAAGACAATGAAGACCTTGTAAATAATGAAAAAGAAGAAACTCCGATAGAGGAGCTTTCCTTATCCGAGAAGGATCTAAAAATCGCCGAGCTAGAACAAAAGCTTGCAGAAAACGATGCCATCCTGGATGAGCTATTGCTACGACAAGATTCTATTGAGCGCAATCGGGAAAGCGATTTGGAAAGAAGATTTGCAACGGTGATGAAAATGGTGCGAAGAGCAACGCAGGATCAAAATCCCGAAATTGAACAAAAAGCCCGGGATATCTACTTTGCGGATATGGATAGTGTGGATATGCTGGCTTCTGTTAATAGCAAAAAACCTATATCCAACGATGGGCTTAGCAACACTTCCGCTGCTAAAGAAATCATTCAGCTTACCACACAAAAGCAGGCACTTAACCCGGTAAATACCAAAGAACGTGCCGTAACACAAACTCAACCAAAAGCTAAAGATGCCGTTCGGTATAAAAAATCGTCCGGTAAATTCAAGTCGTTCAGCATTGCCAATATTGAAAGCGGCCATTATTTAATTGCAAACGTTTACCGCGGCACAAAATACATGAACAAATTCATCGATGAGCTAAAAGCACAAGGCATTGAGGCAGATTACTTTACCAATCCTCGAAATGGTCTGAACTATGTTTATCTGAAAAACTATGATGCAAAGGAAGATGCCGTTGCGGCCTACCGATCCGGTCTTAATGGTACCTACCAGGGTGATACCTGGGTGATGAAGGTAAATGGCACACGAGACTACAGTGATTTGGCTAGCCGATCAGAAGATGCTGTTAATTATGATGATTCCGTATTACAGCAAAACGTTCGGACGCCTCAGGAAAAAGTTGCTATCAGTTACAAAACCCTGGATGTCAACGGTATTGCATCTGGCTTTTACATTATCGCTAACGTATTTGAAAATCCGGCCAATGCCAATCGCTTTGTACGATTCTTAAACGCCAAAGGATTAAGTGCGAGCTACTTTATTAATCCTGAAAATAAATATCGTTATGTCTACCTAAAGAAGCATGACGATTGGACCAACGCTTTAACCTCTTACTACTCCAAACTAAATGACGCCTACCACGATCCTATTTGGATCATGCGGGTGAAACCAAACCAAACTAGTTAGATGAAACATCGGAAAACCACCTATTTTCTATCCGTACTATTTGTCTTATTTGCAATAACCCTCAAAGCCCAGGTAGAAGTTCCTTTTACGCCAAGGCTAGATAACTCTTACATCAATATTAAGGGAGATTATACCTTTTTGTCCAATGGTATATTAAATCGGGTAAATTCCAGTAGTACCGCAAACGATCCTTATAATGGAAGTTCTAATAACAATGGATTCCACCGGGATTATATTGACATTGATGGGGATCCGTCGACTTTCAGTTCCAGTAGTTCCACGTTGACCTTACCGTTCTGTTCCAGGATCTACTATGCCGGGTTGTACTGGTCAGCCAACTATCAGCAAGAAGTACTAAACAACTCCCAAATACCGACTTTACCGGCCAATGATACCCAACGACTGGATTTTACCACAGTAAAATTTCGCGTTCCCGGGGGAACCTATGTAGACCTAACCGCAGATAACGATCCCGATCCTGTCGGTGATGAAGACGATATTATCCATGATGACGTAAACTTTAAGGATTCTCCCTATACCTGTTACAAGAACGTAACCAGTTTGCTTCAAGCCCTACCAGACGCCAGTGGGGAATACTTTGTAGGAAACATTCGGGCTACCCGAGGGCGAAGTGTTGGTGGCGCCGGGGGTTGGACCTTGGTGATCATTTACGAAAACCCAACCTTATCCGGAAAATATATTTCTGTTTTTGACGGTTATGCCGGGGTACGAGGGAGCACCAGTGCAGACATTACGGTTTCCGGTTTTAACAGTATACCTGTTGGTCCGGTACGGGCACGACTTGGAGCAAGTGTTGTGGAAGGTGATAGGGGTATTTCCGGAGATGCTTTTCGTATTGAAACACCAATGAATCCCGGTTTTACCAATCTTTCCAATGGGGCCAATCCGGCGAACAATTTCTTTAATTCCAATATCACCATTGATGGTGTAGATGTAACTACCCGAAACATTGCCAGTACGAATACCCTTGGTTTTGACTCGGACATCTTTGAAATTGCTAACCCTGCCAACAGTATCATTGCCAATGGGGAAACCGACGCTACACTACGACTCTTCACACAGGGAGATGCCTTTGGCGCTTTCCTGGTCACCTTTGGGATAGAAATTATTGAGCCCAATATTGTGCTGGAAAAGAAGGTGGAAGATATCGCAGGAAACGATATTACCGGGGCAGGAGTAAACCTGGGACAATATCTCGATTATGTGTTGTCCTTTGTAAACACCGGAAACGACGATGCAACAGGAATAGATCCCACGAGCAGCGATCCTTATGAAAGGTACTATACCATTAGGGATGTACTACCCACCAACACCACCCTGGATCTATCAAATATTACTGTACCTACTGGGGTGGTATACAACTATGACTCCGTGAACAATGAAATCACGTTTGCTGTTCCGGACAATCTGGTAGAGGTTGGGGACCCCATATCCGAAATACGGATGCGGGTACAGGTGGCCGAAAATTGTTTTGACTTTGTGGATGCCTGTACGGATCTTATTGAAAATCAAGCATTTTCAACGTATCGCGGAGTGATTTTTACCGATATTATTACCGATGACCCCAGTGTATCCGATTTTGACGATTGTGGTTTTACTACTCCCGGAGCGACCAATTTTCTACTCGATGACCTGGAAAACTGCAATTATACAAGAACCGTACAACTATGTGGTGAAGATGTATTGCTGGATGCAGGGGACAACTTTGATGCCTACACCTGGTATAGGGATGAGAACGGCGACGGAGAGATAGATGCAGGAGATACTGTTCTTAACGATGGAGATCCCGATGGTGACCCTAGTACCCTTTTGGTAGACGAAACCGGCACCTTCATTGTGGATAAGGAAGTAGCAGATCCTTGTAAAGGCTTTCAGGAAATCATTATTGTAGAACTCTTTGGAGCCACCCAAACCAATCCAATTACCGCCTTAATTAATGATACCACAAACACTGTAGAAGGGGAAATTGTAGTTTGTCCGAACGATGGAGAGGAACTCCCACAGGTATTCCTTTGTGGATTGAATGATACCGAGCTCATCCAGGTAAACATTCCCGATGCCGATAGTATAGTGTGGGAACAATTGGACGAAACCAGTTGCCCGGCAGCAACACAGGACTGCGCGAATACGGATAACGGTTGTACCTGGAATACCGTGGCAAATGGAAACGACTTTATAGCCGCTGATGCAGGACAATATCGTTTGGTGATCAACTATCAAAACGGGTGTTTTAGCCGCTTTTATTTTAATGTCTTTAAAAATCCGCTAAATCCTCAATTCAACAGTAGTGATATTGTCTGTAACACTCCGGGAAATATTACCGTCACCAATATGCCCGTGGATTACGAATTTCAGCTCGTTGATACTACCAACGACAATATTATTACGGCCTACAATTCAAACCCTAGTTTTGATATCACCACCAATGGGGCATATCGTGTAGAAATGCGGCAACAAGGGGTTGTTGATGGTTGTGTTTTTATCTTAGATAATATTGGTATCCTGGAGCGGAACTTTCAAGTAGATGTTGCCACCAAAGACACCGATTGCAATGGGCTGGGGGAGATCTCTATTTCTGTGTTGGATGTAAATCCGCAGTACTACTATGAAATCTCACAGGGCGGCACTACCGTAGATACTTTCGGGCCGTCTGATGATAATAATTACACCTTTGCCAACCTCAATGACGGGGTGTATGATATCCTGGTAACTACAGATGATGGCTGTAATTATACGGGTCAGGTTACTATAAATGATGTTACTGACTTAGATGTGTCCGCGGTGACGACAAAACCCATTGACTGTACTGAGGGGATCATTACGGTCACCGGAACCGGAGGTTTTCCTAATCCGGACTATGCTTACGCCATTTGGAGCTACAACGGTACCGATCTCTATCCGGATGTGGCCAGTATTCCGGGTAGTGCCTATCAGATAGGAAACGATTTTCTTTTTACCGACACAGAAGCCGGGGTGTATGAGTTTATTGTGGTAGATGGGAACAACTGTACCCATATTTCCAATCCAGCAACTATTGCAGTAGCACCGGTTGCAGAATATACCACCTCACAAACGGATGAAACCTGCTTTGGTATCGAGGATGGTACCTTTACAGTCAACGTAACCAATAGCAACGGGTATACCTTAACCTATGAACTTACCTATCCTGATACTTCAACCGCAAACAACACTTCAGGGGCATTTACCGGTTTACCACAAGGGGATTACACCTTAACCATCACCCAGACGCAGGGTGCGGTTTCATGTCCTTTCATTGAAACCTTTACAATTGGTGGTCCGGCCGATCTCCCTTCCGGAGATGCGGTCTTACTTCAGGACTACACTTGCCTGCAGCAAGCAAGTATTGAGGTCCAAAATGTTACCGGCGGAACCGCTCCCTATGAATATAGCATTGATGGGGTGAATTTTGTTAGCGGTGCTGGCGCAGAAACCTTTCCCAACCTAACAGATGGTACCTATTCCATTACTATCCGGGATGATAACGATTGTACGTTCACCACTAACGCAATTACTATTGATCCTTTGGTCCCTCCCAGTGATCTGAGTTTCACGGCAACTGCTCCTAATTGTCCTGCCAACACCTCGGATGTAACCGTAACCGTAACGGACGGGGAAGATCCCTATGTTTTTGAAATTATTGCGCCTTCCGCAATTGCTGCTACATCCATCACAGGAAATTCGGCAGATTTTAATGGCTTGGCTCCCGACACCTACATCTTCCGGGTTACGGATCATAAAGGGTGCGTATATGACGAATCCTTTACGATTGATCCGGTTACCCCTATTAACGTCGTAGGGTCACTAGTGAGCAATGTGTCTTGTTTTGGCGGCACGGATGGGGCGATTGAATTTACCGTTTCAGGATTCAGCACAGATTACGATTACGAAATTACCGGTCCGACCACATTCAATGGGAATAATGAAACCGCTACAACGCAACCATTCTCCAGTTTAGGAGTGGGAACTTATACTATTGAGGTAACCGATAATACCACCAATTGTATCGCTATTACTTCAGTAACTGTGGACGGCCCTGCAGCTGACTTATTAGCAACAGCCACTGTTACACAACCCACTTGTCCAGTGCCGGGCTCCGTGCTTATTGCAGCCACTGACGGTTGGGGCGGATACACCTATGAAATCACCGCAGGCCCTATTGGATTTACACCTCCAGCAGCACAGAACAACGGGCTCTTTAACAACTTAACCTTAGGCGGGCAATACACCTTTAGGGTTACGGATGTTAACAATTGTGCGTTTACAGACACCTTTGATATTATTGAGGCCGTAGCTCCTAACCTGGCTATTGTTCCTAATGCCATTTGTTACGATGCTGCAGTGGGCTTAACCTTAACGGCTAATGTAACTTCCGGAGGAGACGGTAACTTTGAATATCGTTTAAATGGTGGGGTATATGATACCAATAATGTCTTTACCGGCTTAGGGCCAGGCACCTATACCATAGATGTCCGGGATGGAAATGACTGTGCCGGTACTGCATCTATTACCATCAATCCGGAGTTGACCGTAGTAGCCTCCGCCCCAAATATCACGGCTTGTGGCACGGATACCGATATCGACATTACAGCAGGAGGAGGAGATGGGAATTATGTGTTTGCTGTCGTGGGAGACGGTGTACCCCCTACGCCGGGCGATTTTGGCACAACCAACCCTATAAATGTTACTGGAGCCGGGGACTACGATGTCTATGTGCGTGATAACAATGGCAATTCGGGATACTGTGAAGCCACATTCGATATTACGATTGCCCAGGATGCCCCTCTTGCTTTAAACATAACGAATACCCCTGTGCTTTGTAGTGGGGAAGCCCAGGCGACTATTACTATTGTTGCCTCCGGTGGAGAAGGCCCTTATGAATACAGTATCGACAACGGTGCTACCTATCAGCCTTCCGATAGCTTTGTGAATCAACCTGCGGGTAGTTATACGATTCGTGTACGGGATGCTAATAACTGTGCTATCTCCGAGGTCTATACGGTTTCAGAACCCCTAACCCTATCTGCTTCTGCTGCGGTGACCCAATTGGCGGAATGTAATTCCGGAGAGGCAGAAGTACGAATTACCAATGTTTTGGGAGGAACCGCTCCCTATGACTATAGTTTCAATGGAGGTACAAGCTATGATACCAGCGCGGTAGAACTCTTATTGCCAGGAACGCATACCGTTTACGTTAGAGACGCCAACAACTGTACCTTCCCCATGACAGTTACCGTTGATCCTGAACCGACACCTCCTAATGTTGCCGTAAGCATAGACTACAACTGTGAAGGGGACGGAGTAATTACACTGACCCCTGACAGTTCCGATTTTGACTACACCTATGAGTTAGATGGCACTCCAAATAGCCCTCCTACTTCCAATATATTTACTGAGAGCCCAGGTAACTATACCGTTACTGTCAATTACACAAGTAATATTCCTCCGACTCCTAGTGTTTTATTGCTGGAAGATTTTGGGGTTGGACCCAACACTCCGATTTCAGAAATTGACGGCGATTATTACTGCTACGATCCTCAGAACGGTACAGCTACTCCCTGTGCTCCTTTAGATGGCCGTACGAATAATAGTCCCAATTCCCGTATTAACGATTTAGAGTATTCTGTAACCAACACCATTGTTGCGCCCTTTGGAGCTTGGGTTAGTCCGGTTGATGCCTCTGGGACTCCGGGAGGAAGATATCTCGCTATTAATGTAGGAAATCCAGGCGTTAACACTATTGTATACAGTAAAAGAAATGTGGAGATCGTTCCGAACCGGGATATCGAGGTCTCCCTGGATGTGATCAATTTGGTTAGCGCCGGAAGAAACATCATCGAGCCCAACATCTTAGTCGAACTTGTGGATCCATTTGGCGCAATCATTGCTAGTGGCTCCACCGGCCCTATACCTGAGAATTTAGGACCAACAGATTGGAGAAACTTGACCATTCCACTGAATCCCGGCGCTAATACTACAATTGATATTGTAATTCGAACAATTGCTACAGGAACCAATGGGAATGATGTAGCTATCGATAATATTCGTGCAGAACAACTACCAGAGGTATGTGCCGGGACTATTGATATCCCGGTAACTATTGATGCTGGTTATGCTTTTAATGCTTCCATTACTGCCTTTTCCAACATTAGCTGTGCTTCCTTTACCGACGGTAGTATCACTTTTGAAGTTGAAAATTTTGGGGCCGGTGGGTTTGAATATAGTCTTGATGGCTTTACCACCACTTTGGGAAGCTCAACCACTTCCCCGATAACGATAAATACCTTAAGTGCAACTAACCATACCTTGACCATAAGGGATGTGGACAATCCTATAGCGGGTTGTACCGTGGTCCTAAACCAAACCTTGACGGCACCTTTGGCGGTTTCGCCAACGGCTTCTGTTACCACTGCAGCCACTTGTACTGATGGAGGGGTTATCACAGCATCCGCTACGGACGGCACCCCGGGTTATCTATTTCAATTAGAAGACACAGGGGGTACCCCAATTGCAGGCTATGATTTTGCTACAAACGGCGGGAATACTGTATTTAGTGGAATAGCGCCTGCCGATTATATTGTTCGGGTTCAAGACGCCAACAACTGTGAAAATACAGTAGCTATAACTGTTGATCCTCCAGCAAATATTGCCTTTACGGTAACGCCAACTACCTGTTTTACGAATACCAATGATGGTGTACTACAAATTGATGTTACGGGAGGAAACGGTAATTATCAGTTCAACATAGACGGAGGGCCCTGGATGACCCCGACTCCTTCGTCGGCAACTACTTACTCCTTTACGAACCTAGCCTCAGACACATATACGGTAAATGTCAGGGACCAGTTTGGTTGTGTGGGTACCGCAATACCTGTTACCGTACATCCTCAACCGAGTGCCCTCTTAACGGCAGATTTAACCTGTTTAGCGGATGCTTCCATAACCATTACGCCGGATGACGCCCTGGGAACATTTAGTTACGAATGGTCCAATGATGGTGGTGCAACCTTCTTTACCACTGGTTTTTCAGGAGCCAATGGAAATATCTTTACGACCGACACCGATGGTACCTACATTTTCCGAGTTACCGATACAACCCACCCTTTAGCATGTGTTGAAACTACGAATACCGTTGTTGTTACACCTGCCCTTAGACCTGTTATCACCTCAGTAACTCCAACGCATGTGGTATGTAATGGGGACACCAATGGCGCTCTCGATGTTACGATAGACACCGCAATAGGACTTCCACCTTATGTAATTGAAGTCATAGAGACCAATACCTCAACAAATTATGGCACACAAACGGCTGGTCTGCCTGCCGGAAATTATGAAGTCACTATAACCGATGATAAAGGTTGTGTATCAGATCCATTCCCGGTCTCCATTACCGAACCCGCAGTAATTGCACCTAACATTTCCAATACCAATTTAATTTGTACTGCAACCGGAAACGAATTGGGAACCATTACAGTAGATGCTTCAGGAGGAACTCCAGATTACATCTATGATGTTTACAACAGTGATTTTAGTGTTTCTCTTACTTATGACACTTCCACCGGGACCAATAACCATACTTTTACAGGCTTAGACTTTGGGGACTACACGGTAAGTATTACTGACGCCAATGGTTGTGAGAGTTTGTCCACGGTCACCATTACTACAGGTCCGGATGTTCTTATCACCACGGTGGGAACCGCAGGTTGTACTCCGGGAAGCGGGGAAATGCTTGTAGAAGCCGATGCCGATAATGGGACTTTAGGTTTTGGAACCTTCTACTTCGCTATATATCCAGCACCAGCATTTAATGTCGCCGATCCCGCATGGTTTCCTGCAGATCCATCGCCTCCGGCACCGGCCAACTCCCATTTGTTTACGGGGTTAACGCCCGGGGTTACCTATACTTTTGTAGTACATGATGACGACACCAATTGTGAATATATTCAGGAAGCTACCGTACCCGTGGCTTCTACATCTACACTTGCTTCAACTATAGATGCTACCACAGCTATCACCTGTACCGGAGCTGCTGATGGTACGGTGGATTTTACGGTTTCCGGGTATGGCGGTTCTGATGTAGATTATGAGCTATTCGTGGCAACAACTAATGTCACCACTGGAACTACTGGAAGTATTTCCGGAGCTGTTGGTGGCCCCGAAAGCGATGCCATTACTGGTATAGCCCCTGGAGAGTATTATATTCTCTTTACCGAGACCAATGGCCCGAATACCGGTTGTGTAATGGCTTCAGATACTTTTGTTATTCTTCAAGCACCTACACTTCTTGATTTGAATGTCGCTTCTCCCGTTAATGACAACTGTAACCTCAATGCTGGGGTGATAACTGCCACGGCCCAATTTGGTGCTCCTCCTTATGAGTTCCAGTATTTATTGGATACCGCTGCCCCACCTACCGCCACTTCTGCAGGTTGGATTACGGACACCTCTGCTAATGTAGAATTCGGAGATTACATTGTCTACGTAAAAGATGCCAACGATTGTATTCAAAGTCGCCCGATAACTGTTGACGAAGACCCAAGCCCTGAGTTCACCTTGGCGGTCGTAGATGAATGCGTTGTGGAAGGGCAATTTGAGGTACTTATGACCCTGACCAATCCTGGGGTTGCTTCTCCGTCTTTTACGCTAAGTGTGAATGGCGGGCCCAGTCAAAGTATCACCTTTAACGGTTCTAACCAATATACGGTTACCGGTTTAAGTTCCGGGGCCGGACAAAGCCTGGCGTTATCTGATGTTAACGGTTGTACCGATACCGATACCTTTAGTATTGTACCACCATTACAGTTTAATGCTACCCTTACTACTTTACTGGATTGTGAGCCAGCACCCGCCAATAACCCTGAGATCACCATAAATGTGACCTCCGGTTCTGGCAACTATGACTATGAGATCACAGGCCCTGTGAACCAGGCAAGAACAGCTATAGTAGGCTCTTCTATTGTCTGGGCAGACGCAAGTAGTGCAGGCAGTTATACGGTTACCGTTTATGATACCGGCACCGCAGTACCCAACTGCATGAGAAGCATAATTGTAGATGTTCCCACTGCCGTTATTCCAAATATTGCGGTTGACGCTTTCCAAAATGTTAGCTGTAACGGAGCAGATGATGGGATAATTACCGTAAGCAGTACCGATGTTGGTATTGGTCCATACAGCTATGAAATCATTTCCGGCCCGGGAAGTAGTGCTACCTTTCCGATTACTTCACCGGCTACGGGTACAACTGCCGAGTTTACAGGCCTAGAAGGTTCAGCTGGTGGAATTACCTATACCATACGAATCACTGCTTCGAATGGTTGTTTTGCCGAAACTACGCAGGTTATTACGGAGCCTGATGTTATAAGCAACGTAAATGTTGTGGTAGATCAATTTGGTTGTACTCCTACTTCCGGTAATAATCCTGAAAACGCGTCTATTGAGGTACAACCCGGTATTACGGGAGGATCAGGAACTTATGTAATATATGAGTTTGTTGAAGAGGATGACCCTAATACTGTTCCGGTTGAGGCGCCTGCAATCGTACAATCCGGCAGCAACCCTACCTATATTGAGACGGCCCTTGAAGGTGGAGTATATACTATCAATGTCTATGATGATAATGGTTGTGTAGGCAGTACCACAGCTACTATCCAACCTTTCGATACGTTACAATCTGCCAGCATAGCAATTGATAATGCTGCTACTTGCACCTCTGGTGAAGACATTACCATTACGGCAACCGGATTGTTGACCAATTCTACCACGAATCCCGCAAATTATGAGTTCCGTGAGTTGCCTTCAGGTAGCTTCCAGGCCTCGGGAAGTTTTACTTTGGCTGTAGGCACCCATAATTTTGAAGTTATGAACCTCACTACAGGATGTGTGATCACGGCTACCCATACCGTAGCAGATCCTGAGGTGTTACACCTGGATGTCGTTAGCACGACAGATATTACCTGTTTTGGTAATACAGATGGTGCGGTCACGCTAGATTTACAAGACGCTACTAACACTACGTATACTGGTGCGATAACCTATACGTTGTACCAGGATGTTAACAACACCCCCACTAACCTTGCTGATGACGTAACTTCGGCCGGTGGGGATGCGGATGGTAATTTTACCATTAGTGGATTGGCAGCCGGCAGTTATTTCATAGAAGTGGTAGATACCAATCCTCCGGGTTCCGATTGTACCTACCAAGAGGCGTTTACCATCGGAGGACCTGCTGCGGGACTTTCCGCTTTGGTAATTCGTGAGGAAATCACCTGTGTGCCCGGTGCGGACGGAGTGTTGGAGATTACTGATGTTCAAGGGGGATGGGGCAATTACCTGTACTATGTAAGTGCAACCCCAATACCCGATGAATTTGATCCAGCGAACTATATCGCTAATCCAAGGTTTGAAAACCTTACGGCGGATACTTACGAAATATGGGTTATCGATGCTGGTGGATGTCCACTGCAACTGCCTGATGAGACCCTGGATGTGCCTAACCCCATAGTAGCCTCCCTTGCGGTAACCAATCCGAATTGTACTAATATTGAGGGAAGTATTGAAGTTAGTGCGCCCACTGGCGGACAAGGAAGCAATTACACCTTCCAGTTGATCCGAAATGGTGGTAACGTCGGCTCTCCACAGACTACAAGAACCTTTGGTAATCTAGGAGAGGGTAGCTACACTGTTGAAGTCCTTGATCAATGGGGGTGCTCGCTGATCACCAACGCTGTGCAGCTCTATGATGAAATTGTGCCCGCAGTGACTATTGACAAACTTATCGACTGTACTCCTGATCCCGGAGGGCATATTACCATTACTCAAACCGGAGGTTCCGGTGCGTTTGACTACTCGGTAACCTTCCCGGATAGTTCTACTCCACTTCCGGATATTCTTGTAACGAACACCGCTACGTTTACGGACTTAACGGATTCAGGCACTTATACCTTTACCATTACAGATACGGCCACAGGTCACAGTTGTGTTAAAACTATTACGGCAACCCTTGATGACTTTGTTGCACCCGTGCTGCTGGACGCAACAATAGTAAATGTTAGCTGTTTTGGTGGTGCTGATGGCAGCATCCTGGCCAATTTGGATAGCACTACGGACGATAATCCTCCTTACCAATATGAATTGATCGGACTGGCAGGGGCGCCTAGCAGACCGTTACAGAGCGATCCCTTATTTACCGGTCTTCCTGAAGGGAATTACCAGGTAAGAGTAGTTTCTTCCCGAGGATGTGAAGACGTCAAAAACGAAACAATAACACAACCTAACGCCTTACTAGCTTCGGCAACGGCTACACCTTTCGCCTGTAACCCGGATAATACCGTAAATACATCGACAATTACGGTTACGGCTACAGACGGGACAGCACCCTATCGCTATAGTATTGACAATGTGAATTTCCAGACCTCAAATACATTTGAGATCATTGATAACGGTATGGTACGGAACATTACGGTCTACGTTGTTGATGACAACGGTTGTACAACCACAGCGATCGTACCGACCATAGATCCAATCAATACGTTTACCGTTGCAGCCACACAAAACCTGGCAATAACCTGTGTGAACCCTGAAGAGGTGCTACTTACCATAACAGACAATGGCCACCCAGGAAATGTCTATGATTTCGAATTACTCCCTGTTGGAAATCCTGCCGGAAGTTTGACATCCAACCCGTCGTCTACAAGTGCGGTATTTGAATTGACCGATGTTGGCACCTATACGTTTAGGATAACCGATACTGTTACCGGATGTTATGTGGATACCGCTCCCTATACCATTGCGCCTTACGATCTGATTCATGTGGAGGCAACAGCAACCGCTCCTGCCATCTGTTTTACTGATGCGGGAACTATAGAAATAGACGTAACCGGATATAGCGGCCCATATTCTTACATCGTATATCGAACGGATGGAACAACGGTGCTAACCGGAAACGGAAATACAAGTACCAATCCCTTCGCTATCCCTGATCCCACATCATTATTAGTTGGAGGAAATTACTATGTTGAGGTTACCGAGGACCCAGCCACCGGTTGCGTTGACCCCTCAAATACAGTGACCATTATTTCTCCGGATATGCAATTGGATGTTACTGTTGATGAGGTTGCTAATGTTACCTGTACCAACGATCAGGGTGAGATTAGAGTAACTCCTTCAGGTGGCTATGCTCCTTACGACATTGTATTGACCAATACCACTACAGGTCAGAGTT
Source organism: Flavobacteriaceae bacterium (assembly GCA_028277085.1). Classification (GTDB taxonomy): domain Bacteria; phylum Bacteroidota; class Bacteroidia; order Flavobacteriales; family Flavobacteriaceae; genus Croceivirga. The sequence goes on along the minus strand of JANQHL010000230.1, from coordinate 19,477 downwards.
ATACGGAAAACGATGTGGTCGAATTTGTGTTCTCCGGGCTTTCGGCAGGTGATTATGATGTTCAAATCACAGATGATGGGGGTTGTACAATAAGTCGACACGATATCCTAACATTATCTATTCCTCCTTCAATCGTTACCGACATCAGTCCACCTGTAACGCTTACCTGTTATGGAGACACCAATGCTTCCGTATCAGCAGACTTGCCCACTGGAGGAAGTGGCACCTACCAGTACCAACTCAATGTGTACGCCAATTTTGGGGATATGACTCCAATAGCTACTTCAGGATTCCAATCCAGTAATACCTTTAATAATCTTGGCGCAGGAGTGTATAGTATTACGGTATCCGATGGTTGGAATTGTGATGTCACCACAGGTCAGGTGGAAATCGATCAGCCTGCGGAGGTAATGGCCAATTTGATACAGACCGCCCCAAGGACGTGTACCACTGATGCCAGCTTGTTACTGACCGCCACAGGTGGTGATACTACCGGCACCTATCAATATTTTGATATTGCAACGGCTACCTGGATCAATTTCAATGGAGGAAATACGCATACGTTTACGGGTGTGCCCGCAGCGACGTATCAATATACCATCCGGGATGCCAACAGTTGTGAAGCGATGATCTCCAATGAGATCACTGTAGACCCTGTACCTCCTTTAGCGCTTGATATTGACGATAGCGCTGCATTCATCAATTGTACCGGTGAGGCATCGGCTACTATTATCGCGAATGCCAGCGGTGGTTTGGGAGATTACTTCTATGAGTTATACGATGCGGACCCTGCAACTTCAGCTCCGATAGTAGGACCCATTGCTAACAATACCTTTAGCGGTTTGGCGGCGGGTAATTACTACATACGAGTGATCAGCCAGGATTGTGAAACGACCACTCCCAATCCTATCCCAATTATGGATCCGATACCCCTACAAGTGGATCGGGAAGAATTCACCGATGTGACTTGCTCCGGTTTGGATGATGGTACTATTACCGTAGAAGTTTCCGGAGGAACAGGTGAGATCTTCTACGCTATAACTCCCAATCTGAACCAGTTTGATACAGTAAATACCTTCACCGGGTTAGCTCCAGGGGTATACGACGTTATCGCGCAGGACAGAAATGGCTGCTTTATCACGTTCCAATTCCCTATTATCGAACCAGATCCGATTGCAGCTAGCGCAATCAACATCCAGCATGAGGTGTGTGTAGGTGATGCCGATGGGTCTTTTGATCTGGAAATCACGGGAGGAACCGCACCGTATCGTACAAGTCTGAACACTAATAATGACGCCGATTATGTACAGGATCAGTTGACCTTCAGCAACCTGCCAGCAGGAACCCACGTGGTCTTTATTAGGGATGAACAGGACTGTGAAGCTAACGTTATTGTAGAAATCAACCCCGGGGTAAATCTGAATGCAACGGTTATTCCGATATATACGTGCAACGGTGTGATTCCGGAAAACACTTTGGAGGTGACGCTTGAAGATTCTTCAGTAAGTGGAGATGTGCTATATGCATTAGACTCAACCGATCCCGCCGATCTTCAGCTAACTCCCGATTTTACCAACATAGCCCCTGGCGACCATTATTTGACCCTAGTCCACGCCAATGGTTGTATGAATACTATCGATTTTGTGATTGAAAGCTTTGAGCCATTAACCTTGATGCTGGAGCAAAATAACATTAACGAAATCACTGCAGTAGTTAATGGAGGATCACCGGACTATACCATCATTTTTGATGGAAATGATAATGGTACTGACAATACCTATATTATCAACAGAACAGATACGTACCTCGTTACCGTAATCGATAGTTTAGGATGTGAGGTCTCTGCCGAGATCGAGATGGAATTCATTGATATTGAAGTGCCTAACTTCTTTACTCCAGATGGAGACGGAATGAACGATTACTGGATTCCTGAGAATCTGGAAGCCTTCCCCAATGTACTAATGATCATTTTTGACCGTTATGGTAGAGAGCTCTATCGAATGGGTTACGGGGACACCGGATGGAATGGAATATATAATAGTGCAGATCTTCCAACCGGAGATTACTGGTATATCATAAAGTTGCAAGGCGAAAATGATGACAGAGAGTTTGTCGGACATTTTACCCTGTACAGATGACAAAAGAATTAACCTATTGCCCCATGAAGAAGACCCAAATCTTAACCCTGTTGCTGCTCATTGGCTTAATGGCAAGAGGCCAGGAACTGACCATTCCGCAACTGTCGCAGTATATTGCAGATAACCCCTTTTTAATGTCGCCCACCTATGCAGGGATTGGTGATCACATTAAAGTTAGGCTGAACGGATTAACCCAATGGGTGGGTATTGAAGATGCGCCGGATACACAAACACTGGCTGCCGATGCCAGAATAGGCAATCGATCCGGCATCGGGTTGTTGTTGTATAATGATAGTAATGGAGAGACGAAGCAACGGGGGTCACGGGTTTCCTTTGCCCACCACTTGACCCTGGATCGTTACGATGATGAATTCCTTTCTTTTGGGATCAGTTATAATTTCAATCAGTTTAGAATTGACATTGAAAATTTCACGAACAACAATGATCCCGGGGTAACCGATGATCGCGCTACGACCAATCACAATTTTGATGTTGGGGTATTGTATCGGTATGATAAGTTTTATTTCAGCCTTAACGCATCCAATCTGCTTAACAAAGACTTAGCTACTTTCAATCCAATTTTTGAGCCCAACACCCTGCGCAACTATTATGTCTATACCGGCTATAGTTTTTCTAAAAACAACAACAGTAAGATAGAGGTAGAGCCCTCCGTGTTTTTTCAATGGTTTGAAAGTGATGGTCGGTCCGTAACGGATTTAAACACTAAATTCCGTTTTCATGACTTTGAAGATTATTACTACCTAGGGTTAACATACCGTTTTTTGAATGATCAGATTGGGACTCCGCTTTATATCGCCCCAATAGCAGGATTGAAAAAGAGCAATTTTTATTTTGGATACTCTTATCAGGTAATTGCCAATGAAATTTTAGGATATAGTTCCGGAACCCATGTGTTGACCGTTGGTATGGATCTATTTCAAGGCATTAGCAACTGTAGGTGTACCTATTGAGTTAGTTCCATTGTATTCCCTTAATTTTGCCTACATTTTTTACATATGGGCAAAATAAAAATTAATAATATACGGGTTCATGCATGGCACGGTTGTTTACCTGAAGAGCGCCTGATTGGTAGTGATTATCGGGTAGATATTGAAGTAGCAACCGATCTTTCTAAACCTTCCGAAACGGATCGTTTAAAAGATACTGTTGATTACGTCCTCTTGAATAATATTGTCAAAGAAGAAATGGGAATGAAGTCTAAGCTATTAGAACATGTAGCAAAGCGAATTCTAGATCGAATATTTGCAGAAGCTCCTGTGGTAACTACCGCAGAAATAGCAGTTTCCAAAATTAATCCTCCAATTGGCGGAGACGTAGAAAGTGTTACTGTGATTCTTTTCAAAGAAAACCGGTAGATCCCCTTTTGGAAAGGAGCGATTAGAGTGATACCTTTGTAGTCTGAATGGCATCGTGGCCGAGTGGCTAGGCACAGCTCTGCAAAAGCTTGTACAGCGGTTCGAATCCGCTCGATGCCTCTTAAAAAGCTTCCTTTTTCGGAAGCTTTTTTACTTATTGATCCGTTCTATTCCATCCTGGACATTAAACCTGTCTTTAGGTAAAAATCCTTTCGTAATTAATACCATTCCGCAAAGCATCAAAACTATTCCCAGGCCCTTTTTAACCCACCGAATCCTGGATTGGGTCAGTTTTCGTTTCAGTTGCTTTGCGAGGACTATCTTAATCATATCGACCACGAAGTACGTAACGATCAATGCAGTAAAAAAAGTCAAAATACGTTTGGGATCATTGTTTAAACTTGGACCTACTACGATGAGTACCCCCAACCAAAATACCAACACCCCGATATTGATAAAATTCAACAAAAAACCCTTAACGATTAATCCAAAATACGTTCCCTTTAACTTCTTTTGTTTCTGATTTTTGGCTTGTTTTTGAGCGAATACAACGATACCGTACACCAAAAGGATCATACCTCCAAAAACATACAATCCGGGCTGGTTGCTCAAGTTTTCAAGTAATTGAAAACTGCTGAAGTAGGCCACGAGAATAAATAGGATATCTGCCAATATCACCCCAACATCAACACAAACTGCAGCTCTAAATCCTTTTGTTGCCCCCGTTTCTAACAACACGAAGAAAACAGGGCCTATCATAAAGCTTAATAAAAGCCCTAAAGGAATTGCAGCTTGTATATCTTCGATCATAACTCTTAATCTACCCTTTCCACCCTTCCTCCAAAAACAGTTTTCTCATCCATTTTTTCCGGATCTCCATACACTTTAACCACCCCACCAGCTTTTACATCAGCTTTTACATATTTGGTAGCATAAACTTCTGCATTGCCACCGGCATTCACGGATACCGTTGTAAATCTACTTTTAAATCCACTTCCTTGATACGTACCTCCAGTATTGATGATAATGTCTTGATTATCCGTAAATCCTTTAACAATAACATCTCCTCCGGTTACTGCTTTCACCAATAATTGTTCCGTTTGACAATTAAGTTCCAGTTCTCCTCCTTCTTGAGCTTTTAATTCCAGAACTTTCTGGGCAATAGTCTCTTTAGAATGTATTCTGGCGTCCTCATTTACATCAATAATCGTGAGTGGTTCCGTATGATAAAGATCAAGAAATGTACGGTAACCGCTAAAAATCTTGTCAACTTCCATCCGGATTTTGAGTACACCATTCCTATTTACAATAGCTACCTTATGGGTATTGGCGCCTGTAATGATCGCTTTACTTTCTTCTGATCTGATCAGATTAACCGATATCCCATCAAACACCTTGAGCTGCTGAAAAGTTTCAAGTTCTCTGATAATTTTTCCCTCCTGACCAATACCACTTACTGTGACTACTACAAATAATAAAGGAAGTAAATGTGTTTTCATAACTTCAAATGAATACATGAGTTCGTATCTCATAAACTCCTTTCTTGTAGAAAAAGTATTACATATTTCTTCCAACAAGGCTAAAATCTAGGTGTCGCTTTATCAAATCCGTACTTTTCACCCTGACTACTACCTCATCTCCAAGTTGATATATTTCCCCGAAACGTTCTCCAACAATCGCATATTGTCTTTCGTCAAAAATGTAATAATCATCCTTGATATCACGAATGCGAACCATTCCTTCACATTTATTCTCCATAATCTCCACATAAATCCCCCATTCGGTTACCCCAGAGATCACTCCCAAAAAATCTTTATCTGCATGATCCTCCATATACTTAATTTGCATGTATTTTATGGAATCCCGTTCTGCACTCGCTGCAAGCAGTTCCATATCAGAAGAATGTTTGCACAGTTCTTCGTAAATCTTTTCCGGAGGCGACTTTTGGTTATTCAAATAGTTAGCCAATAATCTATGCACTAAAACATCCGGATACCGTCTTATAGGAGAGGTAAAATGGGTGTAATACTCGAAAGCCAAACCATAATGTCCGATATTATCAGTGGTATAAGTTGCTTTACTCATGCTTCTTATTGCTAAAGTATCCACCAAATTCTGCTCTTTTTTTCCTCTTACATCCTCCAGGATTTTGTTTAGAGAGTTATTTATTGCTGTACGACTTCTCATATCAACATGATGGCCAAATTTGGAAATTACTCCGTTAAGTGCGATTAATTTTTCTTCATCCGGTTCGTCATGGACCCTGTAAACAAAAGTTTTCTTTGGTTTTTGTTTTCCTATAAATTCTGCAACTTTTCGATTAGCCAGGAGCATAAATTCCTCAATCAGTTTATTCGCTTCCTTGGCCTCTTTAAAATAAACACTTTCCGGATTGTTTTCGTTATCCAAATTAAATTTAACTTCAATTTTATCAAAAGAGATCGCACCTGCTTCCATTCTTCTTTCCCTCATTATTTTAGCCAGTTGGTTTAAGGAAAGAATTGCCTCCGATACTTCACTTGAAATGCTATAAGCTCCTGTCCGAATCGAAACTTCTTCAGGAATAACCTCAGATTCTGTTTCAATAACATATTGCGCCTCTTCATAAGAAAAGCGCTCATCTGAATTAATTGCTGTTCTTCCGTACCATTCTTTTCGAACCACAGCAGAAGTATCCATTTCAAAAACCGCTGAAAATGTGTATTTGTCTTCATGTGGCCTTAGGGAACAGGCGTTATTCGAAAGAATTTCTGGGAGCATTGGTACTACCCTGTCAACAAGATAAATCGATGTTGCTCTGTTATAGGCCTCATCATCAAGTAGCGTTTCAGGAATCACATAATGTGATACATCTGCAATGTGAATTCCAATTTCGTAATTACCATTATCCAGTACTTTCAAGGACAATGCATCATCAAAATCCTTAGCATCCTTAGGATCAATGGTAAACGTAAGTTCACCTCTCATGTCCCTGCGCTTAGCAACTTCCTCTTCTTTGATACCGGTATCTATACTATCTGCATACTGCTGCACCTCATAAGGAAACTCATAGGGGAGCCCATACTCCGCCAAAATACCATGAATTTCGGCTCCATGTTCTCCTGGTTTTCCTAAAACCTTTACCACACTACCATATGGAGAATCCGCACCTTCCGGCCATTCTCCTAAAGCCACGACCACCTTATCTCCATTTGCAGCCTTATTTATCTTCTCTTGAGGTATAAAAATATCAGAATACATTTTAGGATCCGTTGGCCTGACAAAAGCAAAAGTTTTGTGTAATTCCAGTATACCTACATAATTGGTCTTGGCCCGCTTTAAGATTTTTTGCACTTCTCCTTCAGGCCTTTTTCCTTTTTTATTTCGCTTTAAAGTAATTTCAACCTGGTCCCCATGAAAAGCCTTATTAAGCCTTGTATTCGGTACAAATACGTCTTCCTCAATATTCTCTACGATAATGTAAGCATTACCATTAAGCGCTACATCCACTTTCCCTTCAAACACAATTTTTTCAGAAGGGTATTTCTGATATTTTCCCCGGACCGTTTCGGTAATTCTTCCTTTTTCCTTGAGTTGCCCCAGCCTCTTAATCAACTCATTCCTTCCCTGAGTGTCAGAAATACTAAGCTTTGCTGCTATTTGCTTGTAATTAAAACTTTTGCCAGGTTCTTCCTCCAGAACAGTAAATATACCCTTGGTAATTTCATTTTTACGTTGACCTCTGGCACGTTTTTTCTTTTTAGACATTCAGCAAAATTTAAATGAAATTACAAATTATATGTTCTCACAATTTTTACACTGCTATATCTTTTTTTAGAATCAAAAATTGTTAACATATACTATTAAATAATATGCTTTTTTGTTATTTAAAATTTCACTTTAGGAGTATATGATAGCCTGTGAATTTGTGATATAAATTTTTCTAAAAAATCTTGACTTCAACAGAAAATAAACTTTGTTGACAGTTTATGAATTTGTCTGTGTATTACTAATCAGGAGGTTACTTTTGTTATGAACGTCTTTTGGAATTACATTTCAACATAAATTTATCGATAACTTAGTATTAGATTAATGTTAATTCCAGGTGCTTAACGTTTAAAAATTGTTGGTTAATTTTTAATAAAATATCAACTTAAGTTTATCTAAAAAGTGGTATTGAAAATTTTGAGGCACTTATCCAACTTTATTACTCTATTTTTTTTGTAAGAATATCAACAATTGTAGTAATTCTTAAACTGTTGATATTTAATTATCTACAATAATTTATAAGGGTTTTTGAACGCTGTCAAATAAAAAGTATTGTACCTTTATGAAGAACCCATTATCAATCCTTTGACTATGAAAATTGCTATTGGAAATGACCATGCAGGTACGGAATACAAATTGGCTATTGTTGGAATGTTAAAATCACAGGGCATTGAGGTGAATAACTACGGTACGGATGGATCGGATAGTGTGGATTATCCAGATTTTGTTCATCCAGTAGCATTGGATGTGCAGCAGGGAAAAGTAGATTTGGGTATTGTTATTTGTGGGAGTGGTAATGGGGCAACAATGACCGTAAATAAACACCAAGGTGTGCGTGGTGCATTATGTTGGAACAAAGAAATTACAGCTTTAGCCAGGGAACATAATGATGCAAACATATTAAGCCTTCCTGCAAGGTTTATCGCACTAACACAGGCTTTGGAGATGGTGGATACTTTTTTAAGCACAGCATTTGAAGGAGGACGTCATGAAAGAAGGATTGAAAAAATACCTTGTCGGTAAAGTCCTTTGTTCATGAGGTATCAGGATTCTGAGCATCAGCATCACAAACATCAGGTAAGTGGTAGGAATCTGGGTGTTTCTATCGTTTTAAATACGTTAATTACTGTCGCTCAGTTAATAGGGGGTATTGTTTCAGGAAGCCTCTCCTTACTTTCTGATGCACTTCATAATTTTAGCGATGTTCTTTCACTGATAATTAGTTATCTGGCGAATTTATTATCTCGGAAAAAAGCATCAACCGCCAGAACATTTGGATATAAGCGAGCAGAAATTATTGCAGCCTTCGTGAATTCGGCTACCTTAATGGTCATATCCGTGGTTTTGATCATTGAGGCGATTAAGCGGTTTTTAGAACCACAACAGGTCGTGTCGGAATTAGTGATTTTGCTCTCACTAGTTGGGATTTTAGCCAATGGCTTTAGTGTGTTGCTCCTACGGAAAGATGCTGGTGTAAACATGAACATGAAGTCGGCTTATTTACATTTATTAACGGACATGATGGCTTCTATTGCAGTCCTATTAGGTGGGATCTTAATGAAATACTTTCAGCTGTATTGGATTGATCCTTTATTAACGCTAATTATTGCGATATACCTGATTTATGTGGGGTATAGCTTGTTAAAGGAATCAACCAAGATGCTAATGTTGTTTACACCTAAATCGGTTACGGTGAATGAAATTGTTAGTACTGTTACGCAAATGGACCAGGTGAAGAACATGCATCATGTACATATCTGGCAGTTAAATGAAGATGAAGTGCATTTGGAAGCTCATATTGACTTTGAAAATGATATTAAATTATCCGAATTTGACATCATTCTGAATAAAATAGAGGAAGAAATGTCGCGGAAATACGGTATCAATCACGTGAATATTCAACCGGAATACGGCAAGTGTGATAGTAAAAAAATAATAGTTCAGGATTAATGGAGCTGGAAGTAAGAATTAAACCTTTTGAAGAACTTTCTTTGGAAGAGCTTTACGAACTATTGCGGTTACGAAGTGAAGTTTTTGTGGTGGAGCAAAACTGCATCTATCAGGATATTGACGGTAAGGATAAAAAGGCATATCATGCTTTAGGCATCTATAGGGATGAACTGGTGGCTTATGCGCGGGTGTTTTCAGGAGGGGATTATTTTGAAAACGCTGCAATAGGAAGGGTAGTGGTAAGGAATGGCTTCAGAAAAAGTGGTTTTGGAAAAGTGATCGTTGAACATTGTATAAAGTATGCAGATGAAGTCTTAAAAGCGCCGATCCTAGAACTTGCTGCCCAGACGTATTTGAAGCGATTTTATAAAGACTTGGGATTTAAAGCTGTGGGCGGAGAGTATATGGAAGATGGTATTCCACATATCAAAATGAAACGGATATCTTCTTAAACGTATAGGGTTTCAGGTTAACAAGGAGTTATTGCGTGTCGCTGGGAAATACAATTTCCCGAATCTCTCTAAACATCTTCCGTTGTACGTCGTTCCAGTTATCAGTATCTGACCCATTTCGCTCATATACGCTTGCTACTATCACAAATTTCAGGCGCTTAACCATATTTTTCATAGCGCTATTACTACTTTCATCTCCCAATGCGTTCAAATCGGCTACTTCTTTCTTCCACCAAGGAAGATCGATATTACTAGGTTGTTGTAAATCGGAATTGAGTTTAGTAAGCAATTTATTTCGGAGCTTATTTTCAAATGTTAGTGCCTTATATAATTGTTTGTTGGCTTTTTTAAAAGGTTTGGATTTAGATAAGCGATTGTACCTATTAATGATGCTATCTATATCAAAGAAAGTGGTGTATGAGGCAATGATTCTTTCATAATTTTCGGCGGCGAATAGCAGTTTTCCTGTATCCTCAAATGCTACGGCAAGATGATATGTATGCTCAAATTGTTTCGATAATGTATTGCTAAACGAAGGATCTTTTTGCTTGTCGGGATGTTGAAGATATAACCAATCAAAAGCACGACTTATTTCCACCGTTGCGGGCCAACTGTGCCCGGCCTCAAAAGTGAAAAGGGTATTGGTAAAATTTAATTCTCCTAATAGTTTTTTGTTTCTCAGCATTTCGGAATAATTCATGTCTGCGGTACCGACTAGTCCGGCATACAAAAACTTTTGAAGGGAGGGGATATAGGCAGGCACAGAGGAAAAGCCTGCACCACAGGCAATTACCCCAAAAAACTTATCCGTTACGCAGGCTATTGCAGTGGCCAGCCTGGAACCTCCCGAGAATCCTGCGATGAACATCTCATCCTCTTTTATAGGAAATTGGTTAAAAACAGTGTTAAATAGATTATTAGCGACATCAAAATTCCGGTCAAACGGACCATTTCTCGAGGAATTGGAACAGATAACAATAAGCCCATACTTTTCGGCTGAGCTAATAAAGGGCTGAACGCCTATTTTTCCTCGTGCTGCCGGCTCAAATACAAAAACAACCGGATTTAATGTATTTTCATTAAAACTGGAGGGGAGGTATAGGGCAAAAGTCTCATGGTCTGATGTATTTACCGGAATAGAATCGAGTATTTTACCTTTTTCCAGAGGTTTTTGTGCCTCAAGAATTGAAACAATCCCAAAGAAAAAAGGTAGTAAGAATCTGAAACGTGTCAACTATTGGAGAATACCGTTATATCTTCCTTTATCATTTAAAAGTTCCGTAGCCGTTAAGATTGCGTCGTCGTGGGTCAGGCTATAGTCATATAACCCTTTTCTGTAGAAATAACGCTTTATCAATTCATCCTCTATTTTCTTTCCTATAATCGGTTTGTAGGTGTTTAGGGCATCAATTTTTCCTTGATTTACCGCCAGCAACAGCGCTCTATATTTGTTTTGAACCTCCTGTCCTAGCAGGCTTTCGTCCGAATTTAACTGCTTTTCCAACGTTTTTTCGGTCTTGGTTTGAAAATTGAAATCTGACGCCTTAGCATAGTCAATAAAGCTGCTGTAATCACCATCCAGGAATTCGAAAGTGCTGACAGAATCAAAGGTGTTTTGATAATAAAAATCCGTTGCAAAGTCGAAAATGATATTGTTTTTTTCCAATGCCTGAATAAGGGCATTGGTTTTTAAAGCGCCAATTTCAATATCCGGAGCTACACCACCCCCGTCTTTTACGGTTCTTCCGTTCCGGGTTTTGAATGTATTAAATTGCGTATTTCTTACTGCTCTCCCTTGATTATCCCTATTCCAGTAATCAAGGGACTGTATACATCTGCCCGAAGGGGTATAGTAGCGGGAAATAGTAACCTTTAACTGTGTGCCATAGGTTAATTTTAAAGGCCGTTGAACAAGACCTTTTCCAAAACTTCTTGCCCCTATTACTACAGCACGATCAAGATCTTGTAATCCTCCGGAAACAATTTCACTGGCAGAGGCACTGCTACCGTTGATCAAAACCACCAGAGGAATTTCTAAATCCACGGGTTGGCTTTTTGTTCGGTATTCCTGGTTGAATTTCTTTACCTTGGATTTGGTAGTCACAATCAATTCTCCTTTTGGCACAAAAAGATTGGTCACATTAATAGCTTCCGACAGCAAGCCACCGGGATTACCGCGCAAATCCAAAATCAATTGTTCAGCACCTTTTCCTTTTAAATCGATTATGGCTGCTTTAGTTTGACTGGAGGCTTTCCGGTTGAACTTAGAAAGCACAATATATCCGGTTTTTTCGTCGATCATTGCGGTATACGGAACAGCATCTACTTCAACCCCTTCCCTGATAATAGTTGCGGTGTGCATCTCATCCTGACGTTTATAGGCCACTTCCACACGGGTTCCATTGGCGCCCTTTAATAGCTCACTGGCATTGTCATCAAAGTCTGTAACCAGAATTTCTCCGATTTTAACGATCTCATCCCCGGCTTTGAGCCCAGCATTATCTGCTGGATATCCCTTATACGGCTCTATGATTAGTAGTCTATCGTCATAGGAACGTACCAAAGCCCCAATCCCGGAATATTCTCCTGAGTTGTTTATTTTATACTCTTCAACATCTTGCTCATTCAGAAACCGTGTATAAGGATCCAGTTCATCCAGCATGTTTTTTATTGCGGAATCCATAAGTTCAGCAGGGTTGGTCTCATCCACGTAGTTCATATTAAGCTCCTTGAAAAGGGTTGTAAATATTTCAATTTGCTTCGCAATCTCGAAAAAATCACGTTTAAAGCTACTTGCAGTGACCAGAATGATTGCGGCAACAACAGGGATCAAGAGACGTTTCTTAAATAGGATGTTCATCAGAAATCGTTTTAAGGAATTTTTTAAATAGTGCGTTCATTTTACCCTCAACCAGGTTAAATGACGGCATCTCCTTTCCAAGATATAAAATCACCAACGCATATTGTCCCTTGGTATTGTTAAAAATGCGATGTTTATTGAGGCGGTAACACTCCCTTAGCAGCCGTTTTATCCTATTGCGTTTTACGGCACTTTTAAAGTGTTTCTTCGGTGCTACAACCGCTATTTTGAATTTTGGCTCTTCGTTATTTTGAAAAGGAAGATAATACATCCGCAGTGGAAAAGCCGTTAGGTGTTTTCCTTCCTCAAAAAGCTGTTGAAATCTTTTTTTGCTCGTAAGCCTTTCTTTTTTTGGGAAAGAAAAATCCATGGTTAAAAATAAACAATCCGTTTGTCAAGCTTGGCAAACGGATTTCAGTAGCATTGTTTGAAGCTTTTTTAGTTGCTTTGCCAAAGATTGTTGCTGCGATCTACATCTGCCATTAGCTGTGAAGGATCAACGGATATTCCCTGAATAGTTTCCAAAGGCTTATCTATAACGAACTCATAGGTAGGGTACGCCCAGGGCCAATCTTTTAGTACTGTTCTTTTCAGATCAGGAAAAGGGTTATCTTTTTCACCTCGCATCATACGTAGTGGAATGTAGAGGGTTTCCTGTGTACCATCATTCGATACCAGAAGAATATCTAGGGGCATAGGCATTAGCCCAATTCTTTCCAAGACAATTTTCGTAGAGTTACCTTCTGCTTCAACGGCTTTAATTGCATAATCAATAGTATTGGTAGTTTGCGTCCAATCAGTCAAATACCAATCCAACTGCACACCTGAAACCTTTTCAGCTGTACGTTTAAAGTCGTTAGGAAGAGGGTGTGTAAATTTAAAATCAGAATAGAACTTTTGTAGGCTTTCCATCAGTTTGTCTTGTCCAATAATATACCCTAACTGGGAAAGAAAAATGGCACCTTTACTATAGGCAGAAATTCCGTACGCAAAATTTAAATCATAGCGATCAGCATGTGTTGTTTGAGGATGCTCTTTACCTGATTTAACCAATGCGTAATAGCCTGTATATGACCGTTCAAAAGGGTTGTCCAATCCTTGCTCCATGATCTGGTTCATGCATAAACTGCTTATGAACACCGTAAATCCTTCATCCATCCATTCATACTTGGCTTCATTGGTGGCGACCACCTGTTGAAACCAGGAATGCCCCATTTCGTGTACCATAACCCCGACCAGGCTACCAAATTGTCGTTCACCAGTGATCAAGGTACTCATAGGGTATTCCATTCCGCCATCACCACCTTGCACCACAGAGAACTGATCATAGGGATAGGGTCCGACATTCTTAGTAAAAAACTCCATGGCCTGTGCCGTTTTTTGCTGGAGATTCTTCCAATTTTCAAGAATCTCGGGCTTATCCTTGTAAAAGAAATGCAACTTAGGCCCGTTCTCCATCTCCACGATATCATGTACATACTCAGGGTCTGCCCCCCACATAAAGTCGTGAACTTTCGGTGCTTTAAAATGCCATGTCAACGTTTTGCCCTTGGTTTTAACTTTTGTGTCTGGAGACTCGTAACCATGTCCAATTTCCTGTGGATTTTGTAAATAGCCGGTGCCACCAATCGTGTATTCCTTGTCAATAGTAATCTTCACATCAAAATCCCCCCAAACCCCATGAAACTCTCTGGCAATGTAGGGATTGGGATGCCAGCCTTCAACATCATACTCTACCATTTTGGGATACCATTGGCTCATTGATAATGCAATTCCTTCTTTGCTATTTCTACCGGACCTCCTAATTTGTACTGGCACCTGTCCTTCAAATGTCATGTTAAAGGTGCTGCTTTTACCTGGCAGAATAGGTTGTGCAAGGTCAACCACCAGTATGGTTCCTTCTTCATTATGCTCCACAACTATACCATCCTGAGTAAGCGACTTGGCATGGAGATAACCTATTTCATTAGGCTGTAAAGAAGCAATTCTGCTTTTTCCATCAGCAAGCATTCTGCTGTCTCCATCCTGTATGGTTTGCAAGCGAATATCCATTTCACTTCCCGGTTGAAATGCATTAAAGTAAAGATGGTAAAATACCCGGTTTAGGGTATCCGGTGAATTGTTGGTGTATATCAGCTTTTGTGTGCCACTGTATTGAAAGGTCTCCACATCCATAGCGATATCCATGGCATAGTCTACATGTTGTTGCCAATATCCGGGATGGGGTTGGGCAATTAATGTAACTGAGCCACCCATTAGGGCGAATAGGAATGTTTTAACGATCTTGAACATAGTTATTATTCTACGTTATACTCTAGAGTTGATTTCCCTTTGGAAAGGCTTTTTGCTAAAATAAGTGCGTTATAAGCATTGACCATTTTTCCGGATCTGGAAATCTCTGAAAAGGCTTTGGAGTTTGAAGGGTCCCCACCTAGCACAACTGTAGCCTTAGCAGTGAGCCCGGACTGCATAAGCACTTTTTTAACCTGAGAAGCGGTCAGGTTGGGATATTGTGAGCGTATTAAAGCAGCTATTCCTGCAACTGCAGGGGCTGCCATAGATGTTCCCCCTTGAAAATCATATTTGTTGTTCGGCATGGTGGAGTAGATATTATCACCCGGGGCAAACACATCTACATTACTTTTTCCGTAATTAGAGAATGTGGCCACCATATCCGACCCATAGGAAGAGGTAAGCGCCCCTACACTTATGAAGTTGTCGGAGATCTCAGAAGTGGAAAATTTGTGGTCGTTTGGGAAGTTTGGATTGTTGGGATCATCGATGTTATTTCCGTCATTTCCCGCAGCATGAACAATTAGAACATCTTTGGATGCAGCATATTGGATAGCCTCAAAGACCCATTCGGCATTGGGTGAAAAGGACTTTCCAAAACTGCAATTGATGATTTTGGCCCCGTTGTCCACAGCATAGCGAATTCCCAGGGCAATGTCTTTATCGTATTCATCTCCATTGGGCACAGCTCGGATACTCATTAATTCTACGTTATTGGCAACACCATTAATGACTTTCCCATTGTTTCGCGTAGCGGCTATTATAACCGCTACATGTGTCCCATGACTTTCATCTTTAACACGGTTTTTAGGATTCCCATTCCCATATCCCCTGTTGTTTAGATCGTAAGGATCGTCTCCCACAGGTTTACGCCCATCAAACTCCTTATTCAAATTGTAATTAACACGTTCGGTAAAATAGGTTATTCCTTCTGTTAGCTCTTTTTTAACGTCCTCAATACTGTCTTCGTACTGGTACATTTGCTTTATTACTGCGATATGCTGTTGAAGTTCTTCGTTCTCCGGTTGAAGGGCCATAACCTCCTCCTTGGTGTACAAATCTTTCCCTGTTGCCTTTTTAACCGCAGCATCTGCATTTTGTACTACTTGTAAAATCTGCTCGTATTGTTGTTTGTTTTGCACTGCTTTAGGGTATTCTTCATCTAATTCAAGTTGCGCCTTAGCGCGCATGGAAGCCTCTCCAATGTTTAGCCGAAGCATACGGGCGTATTCCAATTGCTCATTATACGATTCCCCAAGGAAATTATAACCATGGATATCGTCAATGTATCCGTTGCCATCATCATCTTTTCCATTACCTGGCCGTTCTCCTTTGTTTGTCCAAAGTACATCCACCAAATCCTCATGATCCAGGTCCATTCCGGAGTCCAATACCGCGACAACCACGGTTTTACCTTTTTTGTTCCCTATAATTTCCTGATAAGCCCGATCAATACTCATCCCAGGAATGGTATCGGTTAACAGATCGGCATGACCCCAGTTTTTCTTTTGCTTTTCTGTAAGATCAGTAACTTTTAAGGGTAGGGTATCAATGTTTTCAACAGGGGTTGAAACCAAGTTGGTTGCGCCACAACCGACAAGCATTGTTCCTGAAACTAGCGCAACAACTGATTTTAAATATAAATTCATGTTTCTATTAATTTATCTCTGAATGTTATTAATCGAAAATTTCATTAAACGTAAACTCTTCATCAAGCCGGACACCTCTCTCCGTAGCCTTTAACGTACAAAGCTGATGGTGAGGATCATGTTCAAAAAATAAAATATATTCTTTTTCCACTGCCTCCTCCAAAAAGGTAGCCTTCTCCTTTAATGTCAATAAAGGTCTCGTATCGTATCCCATTACATAGGGTAGGGGGATATGACCAACGGTTGGGATCAAATCTGCCGCAAAGACGATGGTTTTCTCTTTGTATACAATATGAGGAAGCATTTGTTTGTCCGTATGACCATTCACAAATAGAATGCCAAAGCCCAGTTCGGAATTGGAAAGGTAATCTGTCTGATTATGTTCCACAAAACGCAACTGCCCGCTTTCTTCCATAGGCAAAAGATTTTCCTTTAAGAATGAAGCTTTTTCCCGGGCGTTGGGAAACGTTGCCCATTCCCAGTGCGCTTTATTGGTCCAGAAAGTGGCGTTTTTAAATGCGGGTTCATAACCTGTACGGTCATTGTTCCACTGAATACTTCCACCACAGTGATCGAAATGTAGATGGGTCAAAAAAACATCGGTAATATCATCCCTGTGAAATCCCAATTTCCTGAGGGAGCTATCCAAATTATGGCCGCCCCATAAATAATAGTAGCTAAAAAACTTATCTGACTGCTTATTCCCCAAGCCTGTATCTATTAAAATTAAGCGATTACCATCTTCTACCAGAAGACTTCTTGCCGCCAGATCTATCATGTTATTAGCGTCTGCAGGATTGGTCTTGGACCAAAGTGACTTAGGGACCACTCCAAACATGGCGCCTCCATCCAGTTTAAAATTTCCGGTCTCAACGGGATATAAGGTCATGGAAAAAGCAAAATGACGGGCAAAATAAGAAACCGTAGGGTAACAACCTTAAAAACATGGTATTATTGGCCGATTTTTAACAAAACATCGATCAAAAGATGGCGAATAGTACCCGCATTAGGAATTGAAAAAACAATCGTATCAATTGAAATAAAAACCCTATTTTACCACAAAAAAGTAGATGCTTGAACTGGCAGGAATAATCATATTAGGGATAATCGCACAATGGGTGGCCTGGCGATTGAAACTTCCTGCGATACTTCCCTTGATTCTGATAGGTTTGTTGGTTGGACCGATCGCTACCTTATACACTGAGGATGGGTCTAAGCTGATTGAACCGATTTGGAATGGAAAAAACGGATTGTTTCCGGGGGAAGGGCTCTACTATTTTGTCTCACTCGCCATTAGTATTATCCTGTTTGAAGGGGGGCTCACTTTAAAGCGCTCCGAAATTGCTAATGTTGGCCCGGTGATTACAAAATTGATAACCGTAGGTTCCCTTGTGACCTTTTTTGGAGCGGGAGTGGCTGCACATTACATTTTCGAACTTTCCTGGCAACTCTCCTTTTTGTTTTCCGCCTTGATCATTGTGACAGGGCCAACGGTGATAACCCCAATCTTGCGGAATATTCCTTTAAAGAAAGATGTTTCTACAGTTCTGAAATGGGAAGGAATTTTAATAGATCCTATTGGGGCATTAGTTGCGGTCCTTGTATTTGAGTTTATTAGTGTAGGCCAGGGAAGTCAATACACCCAAACGGCGATGATAGAATTTGGAAAAATTCTGTTATTTGGAACGACCTTTGGTTTCACTTTTGCGCATGCTTTGGCCTTTGCAATTAAAAAAAATCTGATCCCACATTATCTGATGAATGTGGTGTCGTTGTCGGTAGTACTACTTGTATTTGTAGAGTCGGACATTTTTGCCCATGAGTCAGGCTTATTGGCAGTTGTGGTTATGGGAATGGTGCTTGGCAATATGAATTTGCCCAATCTTAAGGAGCTTTTGTATTTTAAAGAATCACTTAGTGTGTTACTTATTTCTATTCTCTTTATTCTGCTGGCGGCCAACATCAACATTAGTGATCTTGAATTACTACGTACCTGGAATACCGCTTGGCTGTTTCTGGCTGTGGTTTTCTTGATTCGTCCTTTAGGTGTATTTCTTAGCACTCAAGGATCCAATTTAAAGCTGAAGGAAAAACTCTTTATCGGATGGGTAGGCCCCAGGGGAATTGTTGCTGCAGGAATTGCCTCCCTTTTCGGATCCAAGTTGTTGGCAAAAGGAGAGCCCGGTGCGGAATATATTACGCCATTGGTATTTATGATCGTACTAGGAACGGTATTATTCAATGCTACTACCGCACGATTGTTTGCCAAATTGGTTGGGGTTTTCCTGACCAAATCCGAAGGAATACTAATTGTGGGGGCATCCAAAATTTCAAGATTGATCGCCAGTTATTTGAAAAGGAATAACCGACATGTGGTGCTTATTGATAATAACCAGACCAACGTAGAAAAATCCAAAAGACTTGGCCTTGAAGCCTTTGTTGCTGATATTTATTCGGATACCCTAACTGACAATATCGAATTGAATGATATGGGTTATCTCATGGCACTTACGGGAAACTCGGATATTAACAAATATGTCCTAAAGCGATTCAGCGGACAATTTGGGGAAAATGGGGCATTCAGGTTGGTAGACAGTGACGAAATGACCAATCCGGAAAATAACCCTAAAGAAGGCCTTTTCTCAAATACAGATGATTTTATCCATTTGACGGAAACCGTACGGAGTTATCCCGCGGTTAATGAAATAGATCTTAGGGGCAAAGAACACTATGATACGCTAATGGAAATTACGGCTTCTGATAAAGACATCATCCCAATTTTCTTAAAGAAACCGAATGGGACCTTAGAAATAATTCCAGCTCTCAACACAGCATTTAATGACATAAATGAAGGAAGTAAACTCGTGTATCTAGGTAAGGTGCTGGATTTGGAAAAAGAACTCAGTAGCTAATCATTCAACTTCAATACTGCCATAAATGCTTGTTGAGATCCCTCAGCAAGCATTTATGGCAGTATTGAAGTTGAATGATTAGCTACTGAGTTCTTTTTCCA
>JANQHL010000210.1 GCA_028277085.1 Flavobacteriaceae bacterium | reverse complement strand
TCCAAGCCGACGTTAGTCTTGGTGCAAGCATAAAAAACACGCCCTTTAGAGCATTTGCAAGAACGGGGATCTCCTATCGCCTGGATTTTCATAAGGATGCCTTGATCCCGGTAGATCAAAGCCAAATGGAAACAAAGATCAAAAGAGGGAATACCAAAAAGAAAGCGCGGAAAAAGAAAAAAAACCGCAAAAAAGGTAAATTGGATTTCTAAATTTTTTTCTGAACAGATTATTTCCCATCTTGACCATTTCAAATATTGCTAATGGTTGAAGTAAAAGAAGTTGCTACCAAAGCGGCCCTCAAGACTTTTGTAAAATTTCCTTTCTCCCTGTACAAAAACAATCCTTACTGGGTGCCTCCAATTATCAAGGACGAAATGGAATCCTTTGATCGCTCTAAAAACCCGGTTTTTCAAAGTGCAGAGGCCCGTTTTTTTCTCGCGTATAAAGGTAAAAAAGTGGTTGGGCGGATTGTGGCAATCGTCAACTGGCTGGAAGTTAAGGAACAGCGCATTAAAAAAATGCGTTTCGGCTGGTTTGATTTCGAAGATGACCTGGCCATCTCAAAAGCACTGCTGGAAAAGGTCCAAGAGATTGGAAAGGCACACGATCTGGATTTCATGGAAGGTCCGGTAGGCTTTTCTAATTTGGATAAGGTGGGGGTGCTTATTGAAGGCTTTGATCATATGGGTACCATGATCACCTGGTATAACCATCCGTACTATCAAAAACATTATGAAGCACATGGCTTTGCCAAAGAGAAAGAATACCTGGAAAATAAGTTTAAAGCCGCCGCTGCAGACCCCAAACTATTTGCAAAAGCGAACCTTCTGATCAAAAAACGATTTGGACTCAGGGAAATCAATTTCACAAAGAGTAGCCAAATAATGCCTTGGGTAGACAAAATGTTCGATTTGTTTAACTCCAGCTACGCAAGTCTGTCCTCATTTGTAAAAATCACCGATGTACAAAAACAGTATTTTAAAAAGAAGTACATCGGATTTATCAATCCGGAATACATCAAGTTTGTGGTTGATCGTGAAGACCAACTGGTGGCCTTTGCAATAGTTATGCCTTCCTTTTCAAGAGCGTTGCAAAAAGCAAACGGTAGGCTATTCCCTTTTGGGATATTTCATCTGCTTAGCGCTAAAAAGAACAGTAAAGATGTCATTTTTTACTTGATCGGGATTCTTCCCGAGTACCAGAACAAGGGGGTAACCGCCATCATTTTTAATGAATATTACCACACTTTTAAGGAGAAAGGGATTGTGAACTGTATCCGTACTCCAGAACTAGAAGAGAATACAGCAATCCGGCAGATGTGGAAGCACTTTGATCCGATTACCCATAAACGGAGGAGAACCTATAGAAAATCCTTGTAGCCCTTGGATACTGCTTTTTTACAGGCGCTTCTTGGAGTAGATATCCTCAGTGTTACACCACTTCGAGGGGGTGATATTGCTAATGCATTTAAGGTACTTTCCCCATCCAATGCGTATTTTGTGAAAACGGCTTCCTTTCCAAATGCATTGGAAATGCTTGAAGCTGAGGCAGTAGGTCTGCAACATATTCGGGATACCAATACCATACAGGTTCCCAAGGTACAACAGGTCTCGTTTTCCAATACTACTGCATATTTGGTGATGGACTATGTAGCTCCAAAGAGTCCGGAGCAAAAAGATATGGTCCGATTTGGAAAAGCCATGGCCCAGCTTCATAGTGCAACATTCGAAAAAGTTTTTGGATTCCCTATGGACAACTATATTGGGCGTCTGGCCCAAAGCAATACAAAACATCACAACTGGACGGATTTTTATCTCCACGAACGTATTCTACCCCAGCTGAAAATGGCAGTTGATACTCATTTATTTCCCGTTGGAGCGATCCCAACCACGGACAGAATGGAAAAGGTATGTAGCGGGCTATTTGGTAGGGTAACCGCTTCGTTGCTTCATGGAGACCTTTGGAGTGGTAACTATTTGATTTCCTCAAATGGGATACCTTATCTCATCGATCCGGCGGTATACTATGGTCATAATGAAATGGATCTTGCTATGACCCGGTTGTTCGGAGGATTCTCCGCTTCTTTTTACGATGCTTATCACGATATAGTTCCTCCCCATCCCAATCAAAGTGACCTTACAGCATTGTATCAGCTATATTACCTGTTGGTACATTTGAATCTCTTTGGTACCTCTTACCTTCCTGGAGTACAACGAATAGTAACCAGATACTTTGGTTGATTCCAAAGTAGTCCGAATTATCTCGGGAGTATGAAGCTTTAGTTGGATAACTGTATTACTCTCCCATAGCTGCGGCTACGGCAGCGGAAAGTCGTTTGTAGGTGCCATTTTGCAAACGTTCCCGAATTGCTGAAAACGCATCTAATGTTTCCGCAATGTCCTGCATGGTATGTGTAGCTGTAGGGATCATACGCAGTAATATTAGGCCCTTGGGAATTACTGGATACACCACAATAGAACAGAAAATCCCGTGATTTTCGCGTAAGTCCTTGACCAAAGCCATAGCTTCGGGAATACTTCCGTTCAAGTAGACCGGTGTCACACAGCTTTGCGTAGTGCCGATATCAAATCCACGTTCTTTTAAACCGTTTTGCAAGGCATTCACATTTTCCCAAAGCTTCGCTTTGAGTTCTGGCATGGTGCGCAGCATGTGCAAACGTTTCAACGCTCCTTTCACAAAGATCATTGGTAGGGACTTTGCAAACATCTGGGAACGCATATTGTATTTGAGAAAATCAATGATCTCTTTATCTGCTGCGAGGAAAGCTCCGATGCCAGCAAGGGACTTGGCAAAAGTTGCAAAGTAAACGTCAATATCATCTTGTACCCCTTGTTCTTCGCCTGCACCTGCACCGGTTTTTCCAAGTGTTCCAAAACCATGGGCATCATCCACCAACAAGCGGAATTTGTATTTTTTCTTTAGCGCTACGATTTCTTTTAGTTTCCCCTGCTCTCCACGCATTCCAAAAACCCCTTCGGATATTACGAGGATGCCTCCACCAGTTTCCTGAGCCAGTTTTGTAGCCCTTTCCAGGTTCTTTTCTAAACTCTCAATGTCATTATGCTTAAAGGTAAAGCGCTTACCTATATGAAGTCGAACCCCATCAATGATACATGCGTGGCTATCCACATCATATACGATAATATCATCTTTTGCCACCAAGGCGTCAATAGCAGACATAATCCCCTGGTATCCAAAATTCAGGAGATAGGCGGCTTGCTTGTTCACAAAATCTGCCAATTCCTGCTCCAATTTTTCGTGGTAGTCTGTATGCCCACTCATCATCCTTGCACCCATGGGATAGGCTGCTCCATGTTCCAGAGCGGCATCCGCATCCACCTTTTTTATTTCCGGTAAGTTGGCTAAGCCCAAATAATCGTTAATACTCCAGGTAATCACTTCTTTCCCATGGAATTTCATTCGATTAGAGATAGCCCCTTCTAATTTTGGAAAGACAAAATATCCTTCAGCCTGGGAGGCCCATTTCCCTAAAGGGCCTTTATTTTCAATAATCCGATCAAAAATGTCCCTCATCAACCTTTAAATTGAAATGAATTGCAAAAATATAGATTTTATTGAACCCTCAATGCCTAATTATTTCCTAATAATCACCGTGAAAGTAGACCTATCACCTGCATTTACTGTTTACTTGATATACTCTACTTCTTTGGGCTGTGGAGCAGTTTTCCCCTGGAAAAATCCCTGGTTTTTCATCCATTCATCGCTAAACACCTTACTCATGTATCGCGACCCGTGATCAGGGAAAAGGATAACCACATGACTGTCCTGACCAAATTCCCCCTCCAGGTGATATTGCTTTACCGCCTGCATAGCAGCTCCACTGGTATATCCCATGAACATACCTTCCTTATGTGCAATCTCTCTCGCCATATGGGCGCTATCCTCATCTGTCACCTTAATATAACGGTCTATTGCGTTAAAATCGGTAGATTTTGGTATTAGGTTCTTACCCAGTCCTTCAATCCGATAAGGATATACTTCATTGTGATCGAATTCACCGGTTTCATGATATTTTTTCAAAACAGAACCGTAAGCATCAACTCCCAGTACTTTGATCTTAGGGTTTTGTTCCTTCAAGTAACGCGCTATCCCTGAAATTGTACCTCCGGTCCCACTACAGGCCACCAGGTGGGTGATTTTCCCTCCTGTCTGCTCCCAGATTTCCTTACCCGTACTATGATAATGGGCTTCAATATTTAATTCATTGAAATACTGGTTAATATAAATAGAATCCGGGGTTTCTTTATGCAACCGTTTGGCCACTTCATAATACGAACGCGGGTCATCCGCACTCACATGAGCTGGACAAACATAGACTTTTGCCCCCATTGCCCGCAACATATCGATCTTATCGGGAGATGATTTAGAACTTACCGCAAGGATACACTCATACCCTTTTACCATACTGACCATTGCCAGACTAAAGCCGGTGTTTCCTGAAGTGGTTTCGATAATGGTACTCCCCTTTTTCAGGATTCCCTTGCGTTCCGCTTCTTCAACGATATATACTGCTATACGATCTTTCGCAGAATGACCAGGATTAAATGCTTCCAGCTTTGCGTAGTAATTTCCACTTAGGGACTCCGTAATGCGATTCAAACGTACTAAAGGGGTATTGCCAACCAGGTCCAAAATACTGTTGTAGGCGTTGATGGAGTTTCTCATAGTTAAGTTAGGTACACAGAATTGTACATTCCGCTTGCAAAAATAGTATTTTTTAATTTATCGGATTTTTCCTTCTAAATCCAGCAAAAAGGCGTATTCCTTGGCTGTTTCCTTTAAGGCCTGGAAGCGTCCTGAAGCTCCTCCATGACCGGCATCCATATTAGTATCCAGAAACAGGAGATTATCATCGGTTTTCAATTCCCGTAATTTGGCGACCCACTTTGCAGGTTCCCAATATTGCACCTGGGAATCGTGTATTCCGGTGGAAACATACATATTCGGATAGTCCTGGGCA
Organism: Flavobacteriaceae bacterium; assembly: GCA_028277085.1. Classification (GTDB taxonomy): domain Bacteria; phylum Bacteroidota; class Bacteroidia; order Flavobacteriales; family Flavobacteriaceae; genus Croceivirga. The sequence goes on along the minus strand of JANQHL010000210.1, from coordinate 12,323 downwards.
ATAACATTATCGTAAGGAGAATAGCTCTTAATATAGCGATAGTATTCCTCGTCATTGGGATTTCCCCACTCATCATACTCCCCTGTTGTAAGTGGAATAGAATCATCTAACATGGTGGTAACAACATCTACAAAAGGGACCGCTGCGATAATACCGTTGTATAGGTCCGGAGCCTGATTGATCACTGCTCCCATTAACAAACCTCCCGCCGATCCTCCCATCGCATAGAGGTGCTGGGAAGTGGTATACCCTGATTCGATCAAAAAACGTGAACAATCCACAAAATCGTTGAAAGTGTTTTTTTTATGAAGTAACCGTCCTTCCTCATACCAGGCCCTGCCCAAATACTCTCCTCCTCTTACATGAGCAATAGCGTAAATAAATCCTCGATCCAGCAGACTTAACCGAACACTGGAGAAATAGGGGTCTATGGTAGACCCATATGATCCGTATCCATACAATAAAAGAGGGCTATTTCCATCTAAAGCAGTTTTCTTATGGTACACCAATGAAATAGGCACCTTTTTACCATCCCGGGTAGGTGCCCAGGTCCGCTGTGAACGGTAATTTTGTTTGTTAAACTTCCCCCCTAGTACCTCCTGCTCCTTTAGTACCTCTTTCTCTTTGGTTACCATATCAAAGTCTATGATCGCATATGGAGCGGTCATAGCGTTGTAGAAATACCGCAATTTCTGGGTTTCAAAATCAAGATTTGATGTAGGACCGGCAACATAGGTCTCACTTTCAAAAGGCAGGTAGTAACTTATCGAATCGCTCCAACTAACAATTTTCATTTGGGTTAATCCTAGCTCTCGCTCTGTCAGGACATAAAAATCTTTAAAAATCTCAATATCCTCTAACAAAACATCGGGCCGGTGCGGAATAAATTCCTCCCAATACGCAGTGTCGGTGCTATTTTCCGAAGTCTTCATTAATTTGAAGTTAGTAGCACCATCCTTATTGGTCAGAATATAAAAATGGCTTCCGAAATGACTAATAGAATACTCCAGTCCACGGTGTCGTGGAGAGAACAGGGTAAAGGATCCGTTTGGCTGTTTGGCATCTAAGAACCGATATTCAGAAGTCATTGTGCTTGAGGAACCAATAACAATGTATTTTCTTGATTTGGTCTTATATACGAAAGTACTGAAGGTTTCGTCTTTCTCTTCAAAGACCAATTCATCCGCTGTTTCCGGGCTACCTAGTATATGCTTGTAAATGCGATTGGACCGCAAAGTAACCGGATCTTTCTTCGTATAGAACAACGTTTTACTATCCGCCGCCCATACGGAGCTTCCCGTTGTATTTTCAATTTTATCGGGATATATTTCTCCCGTTTTCAGGTTTTTTATTTGAAGTGTGTATTGCCTTCTGGAAACGGTATCTACCTCAAAAGCGGCCAATGTATTATCCGGGCTTATCGAAATTCCCCTAAGGTTAAAAAAATCATGGTCAGCCGCCAACACATTGCAATTGAACATCACCTCTTCATCAGTTTCCAAACTACCCTCCTTTCTGGCGTAAATGGGATACTCCTTGCCCGTTTCGAAGCGGGCTAAATAATAATACCCATTCAAAAGATACGGGACGGAAGTATCATCTTCTTTTATCCGAGACTTCATTTCCAGAAACAATTCCTCCTGGAATTCCTTTGTATGTTTGGTCATTTCGCGGTAATAGCCGTTCTCTGCTTCCAGATAGGCTATTACTTCGGCGTTTTCGCGTTGATTAAGCCAATAATAATCATCGGTTCGGATGTCCCCGTGAATTTCGAGTTGCTTCGGGTATTTCTTTGCTACAGGTGGTTTTTCCAATTCGTTTACTGAATTTAGACGTGAACAAAAGGATTGCAAAAATACAGCACCGTAACCAAACCTTTGATACCGAGTAGATGGTTTTCATTAACATTATAAGTTGTTCCCAATTCAGTATTTTTGAACTAGAAAAAAATTGATACGATTATGTTTGGTGATTTGATGGGAATGATGGGCAAGCTAAAAGAAACCCAGAAAAAAGTTGCAGAAACCAAAAAACGATTGGATACCGTGATGGTAGAGGAATCCAGTACTGACAAGATGCTAACGATTACCCTCACTGCTAATCGCGAAATTAAGACCATCAGCATAAACGATGCGCTTCTTGAAGACAAGGAAAAGCTGGAGGACTATTTAATTCTCACATTCAATAAGGCCATTGAAAAGGCCTCAAAGGTGCAGGAAACCGAATTAGCTGCTGTGGCAAAAGATGGGATGCCCAATATACCCGGGATGGATAGCTTTTTTAAGTAAACCCTGGACGCTTTTAAGGTGAAAATTTTGTATTTTTAGTTAAAACCTAAAGTGCTGTGATTCAAATTCTTAAAGAAGATAAAAAGGGCTATCGTTTTTGTGTAAAGTCGCAATCCGGAAACCCGCTGCTGGAAAGCGAGCTTTTTGCTACAAAAGAGCAGGCCGAGGGGATATTAAAAGCAGTTCAGGTCAATCCTATCTTTGAACGCAAGACCAATCATGAAGGCAAATTCCTTATTCATCTTAAAGGCAGCGATGGCAAAAAAATAGCGGAGAGTAAAACCTATTCTTCAGAAGCGGGAATGGAGAATGGTATTAAAAATGTGAAGAACGTCCTTTCACAAAGCGACCTTATTTAGTTGTTCATGGAGCTTAATACCTCCAACACTTTGGTATGCATAGCATCCGTATAGTCCAGATGCGTCACCATTCTTAACTTACCCTGTCCCATTCCAATTATAGCGATATGTTGATCAGCCAGTTGCTTCAAAAAGTCCTCCTCGGAAACAACCGTGGTATCCAGCTCAAAAATGATAATATTGGTTTCTATAGGCTCAACGGTTTGGACAATAGCCAATTGACGAAGCACTTCGCCCAATTCTTTTGCCTTTTTGTGATCTTCCGCTACCCTTTCCCGGTGATGTTCCAGGGCATATAGCCCTGCGGCTGCTAAATACCCAGCCTGACGCATTCCGCCACCCAGTATTTTGCGCACCCGAATGGCCCGATGAATCAATTCTTCGCTAGCCACCAATACGGAGCCCACCGGGCATCCCAATCCTTTGCTCAAACAGACACTAATTGAATCAAACAAGGCACCGTATTGCTTTGGGGATTCTTTTTTTTCAGCTAAAGCATTCCATAATCGTGCCCCATCCAGGTGGTATGCCAGGTTGTGTTTATCACATATTGCCCGGATCTTCTCCAATTCTTTAAAATCCCAACACGCACCCCCACCTTTATTGGTCGTATTTTCTATACAAACCAGACTCGTTTTAGGGCTATGGTAAAAATCTGGTGGATTAATGGCTTGTTCCACCTGGTGGGCCGTCATCATACCCCGATGCCCATCGACTAATTTACAGGAAACCCCACTATTGAAACTAACTCCCCCGCCTTCATAATTATAAACGTGGGCGTATTTGTCACAAATAAGTTGTTCTCCGGGTGCTGTATGCAATTTGATTGCCGTTTGATTGGTCATGGTCCCACTTGGAAAGAAAAGCGCAGCCCCCTTACCAAATAGTTGTGCCATTTCATACTCCAGGGCATTTACTGAGGGGTCGTTTTTAAACACGTCGTCCCCTACTCTCGCAGTCATCATAGCGTTTAACATCCCAGGAGTAGGTCGGGTTACCGTATCACTAATAAGGTTTATTTCCATAGAAAGAAGTTCGTACAGCCCATCCCAATTGGGGAGCCATCAGGGATTTTAGGGGCTACAACCTTGGCTTTGTATCCCCTGGGATTCTTTATAAATCCTTCTACCTCTTGTTTAAGAAGAATAGCGGTTGGATTGGTAGCATTAGGACCCTCTCCCAAATAGGTCTTCAAACGCAGCATCTCAAAAAGTACTGTTTCTGTAACCTGGGGATAACTGTCTTTATGACTGGCAACACGCATCAGGCTTTGTACTACCTGCCAATTGACTAACTGTTGAATTTGACCGGCATACCCTTTTTTCTTTTTTCCCTTTACAGTTTCTTGTAACAAACCTTCTACCACCTCATCAAAACCCAGCTGATCTTCATCAATTCCTTTTTGCGCTACCAATCGGTTAGCCCGCTCATGATGCAATAAAAGTGTTAACGTTGTAGCGGCGGCCGTCTCTGCAGCGCCAAGGGGGTCGAAAGCTACTCCCGTTTTACCCCGAAACGATTCCCGGGTTCTCGGATACCCAATGCTTCTGGGGGGGAAGAGTTCCAGCTTATCCTTTGGAATGGCCAAAACATCGGGTTCCAGGGTTTTCATTACCATTTTAAGGGCATTCTCTTGTGTGACCCGGTTCAAGGTTTTTACCGAAAACTGACCATCATCCTTGACCTTATAGTTATAGTCTAAGCCTCCAATTAATTTCACCACACTTTCCACCTGATATCGATGAAAAAAGTAAAGAGGCACAAAGACATCTTCTAAAACCGAATAAGGCTCACCGGTTCGTATATTATCAATTGAAAAATTTGCTATTGCTTTTTGCCGAATTTCAAGTACCCGTTCCAATTCTTGTGTGGCACTTTTCCCATTGTCCCAAAGGTGTGCCAGAGCATGGGCCCCTCCTTTCGGTCGAGCGTCCTGATCTGATAGGTATCGCAGTCCATCCGATTGGGCTTGTCGCAGGATCTCATTTAACGCTTCTTTCTCATCCGTCCCGGAGGGGAAATCGGAATAGGCGTACGCCACGGTGACCTTGTCCCATTCTCCTATTCCGGTATCATAGGGGGTCGAAAAGTCCACTTGATTCCCAACCAATTCAAAATAAGGATGCGGATAATCCATAACAGAAGCCCAGTTATTGGCACTTGCGGCAAAATTATGGGCAAAGCCCAGGGTATGCCCAATTTCATGTGCCGATAATTGACGGATCCGCGCCAGGGCCATTTGTAGCATCGGCTCATAATTATCATCCCGTTCGGCAAAAGGTTTATTCATCAACGCCTGGGCAATCATAAAATCCTGTCGTATTCGTAAACTCCCCAGACTCACATGACCCTTGATAATTTCACCTGTTCGAGGGTCACGAACACTACTCCCGTAACTCCATCCCCTGGTAGAGCGATGCACCCATTGGATGACGTTATACCTCACGTCCAGAGGATCTGCATCGTCTGGTAAAATCTTTACCTGGTACGCATCTTTGTATCCAATAGCTTCAAACGCCTGGTTCCACCAGCGTCCGCCTTCCAAAAGTGCTGATCGCACCGGCTCCGGAGTACCGTTGTCCAAATAGTATACAATGGGTTCAACTGCTTCACTTACTTCGGCGTTTGGGTCTTTCTTTTTAAGGCGATGCCTCGGAATAAACCGCTTTAAGATCGATTCCTGTACCGGGGTGGCATAATCGTAATACGTAAAGGGATAAGAACCACATCTTGGGTCGTATTCTCGTTTCTGAAAACCTTCATCTGGTAAGGCAATAAAAGAATGATGTTGCGCCACCGTAACCAAGCTGGGGTTAGGGGTAACCGACCGAATATAATCGCCCTCCGGGTTTCCTTTAAACGTAAGCGTAACGTCAAACTCTATATTTTTAGGAAACGCCCTGGTGCGCTCAAACGCAAAGGCACTCCTGGATTTATCCAAACTGAATGTACCCTGTTTTGTGCGTTTTAATCGGGTAGCCACGCCATGCGCATCCCGAAATAAAAAGTCCGTAATGTCGATTAAGTAACTATCCCTTGATTCTTCAGCGATTTCAAACCCAAAGAGCACGGATTTAGCAAAAGCTTGTTCTACAGCAGCCTGCTCCAAATTATTTTCGGTGATGGCCCGGAATTTTAGGTTAGGTTGTACTAGTAATAGCTTTTTTCCTGCCTTTTTAAAATAGACTACTTGCTCATTCCCTAACTGCCCCCTGTCTAAACCAATATCGTTACTACCAATACCACTACTTAGGGCATATACATAAAGGAACTCCTGTTCCAATTGATCTACCTGAAGGAAAATTTTATCTGTCTTATCGTCATAATAAAAATTGAAATAGCCATTGAACTTTTGAAAATCATTTGCTTTTTCAAAGGTCTGGGAATAACTAAAAACAAAAGGAATAACAATGAGCCCAAAAACTATATTTTTCATAGTAACGAATTAGACTTCTAAAATAGTAAAACAACGCTATTTGATTTTAGGAGTGTTCCTGCAATTTTCAGCAATTGACAAAATATCATAAAGAACACTGTTATTATTGTTTTTTAGCATGAGGTTTTTTGGGAATCCTCTCTTGATTTTTTACACAAAAACCGCTACTTTTTAACATATGTCGGATCACAACCAAAACGCTCTTTTTTCTTCGTATAACAGGAAGCCAAATCTATTTGATGAAGTCTTTGATGATAATGGAACGGTTAAAGCGATTTATGAAAAACTTATCACACTTTTTGGACAACATGCCTTAGATGATTATGTCCATTTAAACAACAAAGCGAAAGCCTCATTTTTTAATCAGGGCATCACTTTTCAGGTATATGGGGATAAAACTGCTCAGGAGAAAATCTTTCCTTTCGACTTATTTCCAAGGATTATCGACACTGCTGACTGGGAAAAGATTGAATCGGGGGTAATACAGCGCAACCGTGCCCTGAACCTTTTCTTATGGGATATCTATCACGAAAAGAAAATCATAAAGGATCAAATTGTACCACTGTCTTTGCTCTCTTCCTCCGTTAATTACCTCCACCAAATGCATGAGGTGGATCCTCCCGGAGGGATTTACAATCATATTTCGGGTACGGATATTATCAAGCATTCTGATGGGAAGTACTATGTGCTGGAGGATAACATCCGTTGCCCCTCAGGGGTAAGTTATGTGGTATGCAATAGAACAGCATTGAAAAGAGCATTATTTGGGGTTTTTAATCATTACGAAGCTCATGCCGTCACGAATTATGCGGAAAATCTTTTGCAAATTCTGGAAAGCGTGAAACCTCACGGTGTGGATAATCCGAATTGTGTAGTCATCACTCCAGGAATGTACAACTCTGCTTACTATGAGCATTCATATTTGGCAAAAGCTATGGGTGTTGAACTTGTGGAAGGCCGGGATCTTTTCGTTGAGAACGATTTTGTGTATATGAAAACGATCAAAGGTCCGGAAAGGGTTGATGTTATCTATAGAAGGGTAGATGATCTTTTCATGGATCCCCTTGAGTTTAAACCGGATTCCAGCTTAGGAGTACCCGGTTTATTTGCCGCTTATCGAAAAGGAAATGTTTGTTTGGCCAATGCTCCGGGAACCGGCGCCGCAGACGATAAAGCAATTTACACCTATGTGCCTGATATCATCAAGTACTACCTGGGCGAAGAACCCATCCTTAATAATGTAAAGACGTATCGCTGTGATCGACCTGACGATTTAAAGTACGTGTTGGAAAATGTGGATAAATTGGTGGTGAAACCAGTTGATGAGGCTGGTGGCTATGGCATATCAATCGGTAATCGTTTAACTAAAGAAGAAATCAAAGCCGTACAAAATCAGGTTAAGGAAAGCCCCAGAAAATATGTAGCACAGCCTATACTTTCGCTTTCTGTGCATCCTACGTACATTGACGAAAATCAATCCTTCGAGCCACGGCATATAGACCTTAGGACCTTTACCCTATTAGGTAAGGATACTGAATTTGTTTTGAAAGGGGGATTAACCCGGGTGGCACTGAAAGCTGGAAATTTAATTGTGAATTCTTCTCAGGGTGGGGGTTCAAAGGATACCTGGGTTGTAAAAAAAGATAGCTGAAATGTTAGCAAGGGTAGCCAACAATCTCTTTTGGATGGGGAGGTATTTAGAACGCTCGGAACATGTGGCGCGCTATACGAATGTGAACTATTTCTCTTCGCTAGATGCGCCAAATGCGATATCCCAATCCAGGCAGTTTGTGCTGCGTTCCTTACTTTTTATGATAGGCGCTCCGGAACAAGATGCGCAAAAACCGTTACATGAGGAGGAAATCATTTACAATATCGGTCTAAATCCGGAATATGATCACGCTATTCTTAATAATGTGAAGGCCATCCGCGAAAACGCAAATGGTGCCCGGGATTTAATTTCCACTGAGTTGTACGAATCCATTAACCGGTTTTACCATTACGTCCTAAATTACGATCCGAACTATTTTGTGAAACGGGGACTATACGATTTTACCATTGGTGTCACACAACGAACTGCAATTCTTAGAGGTAAAATTCGGGGCACCCTTTTGCACGATGAAATCTATTCTATTATTATGATGGGGGTAAACATTGAACGGGCTACCCAAATAATCAGGATGATCAACGCTAAATACCAGGACGCTCTGATGGCCAAAGGAAGCTACGGAGATAAGGTAGGCAACAGCTTTGAATGGACCACCCTATTAAAGTGTGCGGAGTCCTATGATATGATGCGAAGATCGTATCGTAAAACGCCAACACTTTTAAGTGCATTGGAGTTTTTAGTACTCAATGGCGATTGCCCCAGATCTGTAATGAACAGCCTGAACCAGGTTTGCAATCATATGCATATACTACACTTAGACCACCCTCCGGACAAGGGTTCAACTTCTTTTCTGGCTGGAAAGTTAAGAGCAGAATTTCAATATTTGCGGGTTGAAGATATTGAGCAGGATATTAACGGCTTTATTCAGAAGGTCTTAGAACGACTCTACCAAATTTCCAACAAGATGGAAGAAGAGTTCTTTCTGTATTGAAGGATCTACCTGCTACTAGATATGTTATCCGATGAGCTTGACCTACACCATTCGTTACCACAGTAAAAATCACTATGAAAATCCCGCCAAAGGAGCGTCCTGGCAGTTTTTGATTATACCCGAAGACAATCGCTCACAGCAATTAATTGACTGGAATGTGGTGAACAGTCTAGCAACAGCATCAAATGTCTCGATCAACGGCCTTGGTTTTAAAACGATCCGAATCCAGGCTAACCAGACGTTTACTGATCTGGAAATAGAGGCCACCTTTATAGTACAAAAAGAAGAACTCAACCCCTTTGATTTCATCCCAAATACTGACCCCTCTCTGGATTATGCATTGATTAAAACCTTGGATTTTCGAGCTGATCACGAAACCGAACTTCGAAAAACTCGGTTTACCACACTTCCCGCACAACATCGTGCTATTTTTTCCTTTGATCGGAAAAAAAACGTATTTGAAAATCTCAGGATGCTAAATACCTGGGTGTATCATCATCTGTTCTTCAAAGTAGGTGTTACGGATGTCAATACGCCCCTGGAAGAGATCATTATGAAAAGACATGGGGTATGTCAGGATTTTACACACCTCTTCCTGGCTATTTCTCGTCAAAACAATTTGCCTGCACGATATGTTTCCGGTTACCTGCATCAGGGAAACGGCTATTTTGGAGACTCCCAGATGCATGCATGGGTGGAAGCCTTTGTTCCGAACGGCGGATGGATCGGTTTTGACCCCACCAACAATATTTTGGCCGCTCAAAACCACATAAAAGTATGTCACGGCATTGACTACCACGATTGTGCCCCTATCAAAGGAGTGGTTTATGCCGATGGAAGGAATACAACCGCGCATATCGTGGAAGTTATTGCCTCTCAGCAATAGCTTTTATCCGGTAAAGAACCTATTTTTACACAAAATTGTTTAATGGTGACTACAGATCAGCAAAAAGATCTTATTGAACGCCTTGGTGCGTTAAGGAGGTATCTTTGACATTGATGCCAAGCGTATAGAAATAGAGAACGATGAAGAGAAGACTATGAATCCTGGTTTTTGGGACAATCCACAAGAAGCCCAAAAACAGATGCAACTGCTTAAGTCCAAAAAAAGATGGATTTCGGACTATGAGACTGCCCTAAGCTTAGTAAATGATTTAGAAGTGCTGCTCGAGTTTTATAATGAAGGTGAACTGGAAGAAACCGAGCTTAGCGAAAAATTCTCCAGCGCTTTGGATGCTATTGAGCAATTGGAGTTCAAAAACATGCTCTCCGAGGAAGGGGACGAGCTCACGGCAGTATTGCAAATCACTGCAGGAGCCGGAGGAACGGAAAGTTGTGACTGGGCCGCAATGTTGATGCGAATGTATGTGATGTGGGCAGAAAAAAATGGGTACAAAATAAAAGAGCTGAATCATCAGGACGGAGATGTAGCCGGTATAAAAACAGTAACGCTTGAAGTTGAAGGTGAATTTGCTTTTGGCTGGTTAAAAGGGGAAAACGGCGTGCATCGATTAGTTCGTATCTCCCCCTTTGATAGTAACGCCAAAAGGCACACCTCTTTTGCATCGGTCTATGTGTATCCGCTAGTTGATGATTCCATAGAAATAGATATCAATCCTTCAGATGTTGAGATCACCACGGCTCGATCCAGTGGGGCCGGTGGTCAAAACGTAAACAAGGTAGAAACCAAAGTACAGTTGGTACATAAGCCTACCGGGATTCAGATTTCCTGCTCCGATTCACGTTCACAACATGATAATAGAGCTACCGCAATGCGGATGTTAAAATCTCAATTGTATGAAATTGAACTGCGCAAACGGCAAGAAGCCCGAGACGAAATTGAAGCCTCAAAGATGAAAATCGAATGGGGCTCCCAAATACGAAACTATGTGATGCATCCTTATAAATTGGTCAAGGATGTACGGACAATGACGGAAACAGGCAATGTAGATGCCGTGATGGATGGAGACATTAATGCCTTTCTTAAGGCCTATCTTATGATGATGGGACAAAAACAAGACTAACCGAATACTATGGTGTTTTGTTTAGCTTTTTCATCCATTTAACAACCATTTAACCGCCTGCGCTCAGCACAACACCTATTTTTGAAACTGTTTTATATTATGAAAAGAATTTATTCTCCCTTTCTAATCACTTTTTTTCTTTTATTCGGAGCTTACTTAAATGCTCAGGTGGGCATGCAGAACCGATTTGGTCGCCAGCGTAGTGCTATTCCTCAAGCACAAGAAGCACCCAGAGAACCTGAAAAACTCACTGCTGCACAATATGTAGACAAGGAAATGCCAGAAATTAAGGAGTTGATGGAGCTTGATCCTTTCGAAGAGGCTGTTGTACGATCTGTTTTGGAAAAATATGTCCAAAAACGGATGGAGCTACAAATCTTGCAATTAGAGCCTAAAAAGATGCAAGAAGAGTACACAAAAATCCAGGAATTACAGGATGCGGAATTAAAGGCCGGCTTACCGGAAGAAAAATTCCAAACCTATCTGCAGCTTCGGGAAAATCGCTCAAAGGTCAAACGAAAACAGAAAAAGAAGAAAAAAAGTAAGGACTAAATGAAGCAACGGTTCTGGTGGATTTGTTACTTCCTATCGTACTAGTAGCCCAAAAACCTCAAAACCCACAGTCCATAAAAATAACCAGAACAGTTGTAGATAAAGCTACAGGCCAACCCGTGGAATACTTCGCTTACCTTACCTATAGATCAGAGCGGCAACTGCTACGATCAAGTGCTGATCTTGGCACTATTCCCCTATCTCCAGATGTTGCCCAACTGGATGAAGTTGAGGTAATCGCCGAACGCACTACGGTTGAGCTCCGTTTGGATAAAAAGATCTACAATTTAGGTAAAGATCTTACTGTGAGGGGAGGAACAGTAACACCTTTTTTCGAGAGTGACAGCGAGTTTCAGCGCAGGGTACGCAGCTTCAATTTAGCTTTTACGTACCGTTTTAATCAGAAGAAAAAACGTAGAGGACAACGGCAAAGGGACTATGGTGGCGAAGAAGAATTTGAAGGATCTCCGGGTCGTTAAACTACTCCTTTTCCTATTCCTCCTCTAAACTGGCCTCCCTGGCTGCACGACGTTCTTTCCACATTTCCATCAAATTTCCGGTTAGCCAGTAAGGAATTACAAAGGTGAGCAGAAAGATCATTAACCAAAAACCAATGGTAAGGATGGTTAAAAACGCTAAAAATCCCAGGTATTGATCAAATTCGACTAAATTCTCGTGCATTGGTAGCTACTTTTGAAATACAAAGATAGCGGTTCAGAAATAAAACCAACAAATGAAATCAAAAATTCTTAATTGCACATTTCATGCAGTATTTTTGTGTACAAAATCATCATCATGGAATATAGGATTGAGAAGGACACTATGGGGGAGGTTAAAGTCCCATCAGATAAATACTGGGGTGCCCAAACCGAACGCTCCCGAAATAACTTTAAAATCGGGCCAGCTGCCTCTATGCCCTTAGAAGTGGTATACGGGTTTGCTTACCTTAAAAAGGCGGCTGCCTATGCCAACCATGAACTTGGAGTGCTCCCCAAAGAAAAAAGGGATCTTATCGCCAATGTATGCGATGAAATTTTGGCTGGGAAGCACAATGACCAGTTCCC
>JANQHL010000203.1 GCA_028277085.1 Flavobacteriaceae bacterium | reverse complement strand
TTTGCCAGGGAAGCATTGGTACTGATGTAGAATTTCACCTTCGGCTCTGTACCACTTGGGCGAGCGGCGATTCGTGTCCCGTCCTCTGTTTCGTAAATGAGCACATTGGATTTAGGTAAGTCAATGACTTTTTCCTCCCCGGTAACAACATTTTTGGCCATAGAAGTGTTGTAGTCCTCAATCCATACTACTTTGGACCCCTGCACAGCTGCCACGGGGTTTTCCTTAAAATCTTTTAGCATTTGTTTGATTTCTTCTGCGCCGCTTATCCCTTTTTTGGTAAGTGAGATCAACTTTTCTTTATAAAACCCAAACTGTACGTAGCAGTCTATCAACTCCTTATAAAAAGAACTTCCGTTGGCTTTGGCATGGGCCGCTACTTCGCATGCCAAAAGGGTGGCGGTAACCGCATCTTTATCCCGAACAAAATCGCCAACCATATACCCGAAACTTTCTTCTCCACCCCCTACAAACCGGGATTCCGGAAAGTCCTTGATCATTTTGCCAATCCATTTAAACCCTGTCAAAGCAGTTTTGAACTCAACCCCATAGGCTTTCGCCATTTCCTCCATCATAGGGGTAGAAACGATAGTAGTGGCAATAAATTCATTTCCTTTAAAACCTTTTGCTTTGTATTGATCCAATAAGAACCGGGTCATTAAAACCATGGTCTGGTTCCCGTTAAGCAGTTCCAGTTGACCTTCCAGGTTACGTACCGCAATACCCAAGCGGTCACTGTCAGGATCAGTACCCACCACCATATCAGCTCCAAGCTCCTCTGCCTTTTGCAATGCCATGGCTAAGGCCTCTGGTTCCTCAGGGTTGGGCGATTTAACAGTAGGAAAATTACCATCCGGAGTAGCTTGTTCCTCGATAACAGTTACATTCTTATACCCTCCAAGGCGAAGCACCTCCGGGACGGCTGTTATTGAAGTACCATGGATGGAAGTAAATACAATATGGAAATCATCCTTCCCGGCGACATTGAAGTTACCTGTTTTGACAGAAGCTTCAAAGAAAGCCTTGTCTACTGCAGTATCAATAGCTTCAATTAGGTTGTGGTCGGCATTGAAATTAATATCCTCAAAGGACAGCGCATTGATCTCATCAATGATTGCCCCATCTTGTGGCGGTACGATTTGTCCACCGTCGCTCCAATACACCTTGTACCCATTGTATTCCGGTGGATTATGGGATGCCGTTAAGACAATTCCAGCATGACAGCCCAGGTGGCGAACCGCAAAAGAAAGCTCAGGGGTGGTCCGCAACGCAGAAAATCGGAACACTTTAATACCATTGGCCGAAAGTACTTCAGCGACTACCTGTGAAAGGGAATCACTGTTATGCCTGCAGTCATAGGCAATAACCACTTTCAGGGTTTCGTTTGGAAAACTCTTCTTTAAATAATTGCTTAGTCCTTGGGTACTTTTACCCAGGGTGTATTTGTTAATACGGTTGGTGCCAACCCCCATGACACCGCGCATCCCTCCGGTACCAAACTCCAGGTCTTTATAAAATCGTTCTTTAAGCTCTTCTTTATCGGTATCCATGAGGTTTTGCACCTCTTTTTTAACTTCTGCATCGAAAAAATCAGTCAGCCAAGACGCTGCGGTAGTAAGAATGTCTTCCATAGATAAAAACGATTGTTTGTCCGGGATAAAGGTACAAATTAAGTAGGAGGCAGTAGGATTATATATTTACCGTCTCGGTTATGCTATAGCCATCTTGTCGCTTCTTAGAACGGACTAAGAGTTCTCCTAAAAATCCAGCCAGAAAGAGTTGTGTTCCGATGATCATACAAGTGAGTGCGATGTAAAACTGAGGCCGATTCGTAATTAGCCTTCCACCTTGGTTCACAAAAAGCTTATCAATCCCCAGATAAATGGAAAAAGCAAAGCCCACCAGGAAAACCAATACCCCCAGTGCGCCAAACAGATGCATAGGCTGCCTGCCAAATTTGGAGACAAACCAGATGGTTACGAGGTCCAAAAAACCATTGATAAAACGCTCTGCTCCAAACTTAGTTGCGCCGTATTTACGTGCCTGGTGCCGCACTACTTTTTCCCCTATTTTGGTGAATCCGGCGTTCTTGGCGAGTACCGGAATATATCGATGCATTTCTCCGGAAACTTCAATAGTTTTAATCACCTCTCTGCGAAATGCCTTTAAGCCGCAGTTAAAGTCGTGAAGCTGGACTCCGGAAGTTTTTCGGGCTGCCCAATTGAAAAGCCTGGAGGGCAAATTTTTGGTCAGGACGGAATCGTATCGTTTCTTTTTCCATCCCGAAACGATGTCAAAATCTTGATTCGAGACCAATTCGTACAATTCAGGGATCTCATCGGGGTTATCCTGCAAATCAGCGTCCATGGTGATCACCACATCTCCCTCTGCCATTGAAAAGCCCGCATGAAGGGCCTGGGATTTTCCGAAGTTTTTCAAGAATCGAATCCCTTTTACTCCTGGGTCCTTTTCTGATAATTGAGAGATGATTTCCCAGGAACGATCCGTACTACCATCATCGATAAAAATGATCTCATACAAAAAACGATTGGATTGCATCACAGATACAATCCAATCGTAGAGTTCATTCAACGACTCCTCTTCGTTAAGTAAGGGAATAACCAGGGATAGTTGCATGTTTTGGTTCTCCAAATCCCGGTAAATGTACTATTTTTTGCTTAGTAGGAGGGCTTCTCCTTTTTTAAGATAAGTCCAAAAACCAATCCCAAAACTAATCCGATTAGTACATTAAAGATCAAAATAAAGGGATATCCCATCCACCAATATTGGATACTCTGCGCCTTTTGTTGATCAAACTGTTCCTGGGTAATTTTTCCCTCTTCTAAGGAAGGACCCAGGCGGGCGTCCATGATTTTAGATGGAGCATCCGGGTCTATATAGTTTACGAGAATAATGTTGTAGAGGATGCCAATAATTCCGGCAATTAGCAAGATTCCAGCACCAATTTTTAGGGCTTGCCCTAATTTTAAATATCCCTCATTGGCCTTCTTGAAATTCTGAATTCCAAGAAAGGTTACAAGGGCGGCCAAAGCAATACTTACTATCATCAATCCCGTGCTTTGAGAGGTATGTAGGTCTTGCAAATAGAGCATGACTCCAAAAACCACACTTAGCGCACCCAGAATTAATCCATAGTTCAATGAGAACTTTCCCGTTTTCGGTTGATTTTCTTCCATATATTTAATTTTAGTTGATTACCGCTTGTTGGTTGTGAAACGCCAAACTTTGTTACAATCTAAAGTTAGTTTTTTTGTTTTTTATTGGGAATACCTTGTTTGTAATAGGAATTTGCCTAAATTTGCAGTCCGAAAATTGGAGGTACTTAGAAGATAACGGTATGAAAACAGGAATACACCCGGATAATTATAGATTGGTCGCCTTTAAGGATATGTCCAATGATGATGTTTTTATCACTAAATCCACTGCGGAGGCCAAAGAAACCATTACGGTAGATGGTGTAGAATATCCCTTGGTGAAATTGGAAATCTCAAGAACTTCTCATCCTTATTATACCGGTAAGACCAAATTGGTAGATACTGCGGGAAGAATTGACAAGTTCAAGAACAAATACAAAAAATTCCAAAAGGAGGACAAGTAAAACTTCTTGTTGTGAAAAATATTTTGAAAACGCCTTCGTTGCAATCACGGAGGCGTTTTTATTTTTAAAAGGCCTAAACCTAGCATCTTATGAATTACATTCTTACTGATGGAAACAAAAGGGAGGCCTTACTTCCTTTTACTTTTACGCGCCCCGTTGCTGATATCCGTATGGGCATACTTACGCTCCGCGAAAAATGGGAACACCACTTAGGAAAGGCAACCAGCGCACTAACGGCGCCTTATTTGCAGGAGAAATTTCCGTTGGTTGTTGAAAAAGAAAATATTGTCATCAATGGGTCATATTTACCCACCAAAGCATTGGTAGCGGCCATTTCTCAATTACAGGGTAACGAGGCGCTTCTTAAAAATGGGGAGGTGATCGCTTTTGCCACAACAAATCCGGAGGAACCTTTTAATAGTTCCGATTTTAAAAAAGATACTTTTTCGGGCGATTGTGTGCAGTTGACGCATCCCTGGGAAATATTTGCCAACAACCATGCGGTTATTAAGGCAGACTTTGAACTGTTAACAAAGGATAAAACTTCCCAGCCCATCTCCGAAACAAATACGGTATTAGGGGACAGGAACAACATATTCTTGGCAGCGGGAGCTAAGGTAGAATGTAGTACCCTGAATGCTACGGAAGGACCAATTTACGTTGGGGAGTCGGCGGAAATTATGGAAGGATGTAGTGTGCGAGGACCTTTTGCGCTTTGTGACCATGCCATAGTAAAAATGGGCGCCAGGATATACACGGGTTGCACTTTTGGCCCCTACTGCAAGGTAGGAGGAGAGGTGAACAATGCCGTGCTGTTTGGATATTCTAACAAGGGGCATGATGGTTTTTTGGGCAATTCCGTTATCGGGGAATGGTGCAATCTTGGGGCCGATTCCAATACTTCCAATCTCAAAAACAATTATGCTGAGGTTAAGTTGTGGGATTACCAGAAGGAAGGTTTTGAGCAGACGGGTTTGCAATTTTGTGGCCTTATGATGGGGGATCATAGCAAGTGCGGAATTAATACGATGTTCAATACCGGAACCGTTGTAGGTGTAAGCGCCAATATTTTTGGCAGTGGCTTTCCCAGAAATTTTATTCCAAGTTTTAGTTGGGGTGGGGCAGCGGGTTTTGTTACCTATCGAACGCGTAAGGCATTTGAAGCCTCCAAGGCTATGATGGAACGCCGTGGGATGGAATTGAATGAAAAAGAGCAAGCCATTTTAGAACACGTCTTTGAAATCACTAAAAAGTGGCGTAGGGAATAACCACTTTCCCCATGCACTTCCTGGCGTAGTTTCCAAAAGTTACAATTTAAAATGTTACTATCTTTGCACACCTTTTTAGGTTATGAAAAAGAAAGTCGCATTCCATACCTTAGGCTGTAAACTCAACTTTTCTGAGACCTCTACCATTGCCCGGAGTTTTCAGAACGAAGGTTTTCAGCGAGTTGATTTCGCGGAATGGGCAGATATTTATGTCATTAATACCTGTTCGGTTACCGAGAATGCAGACAAACGCTTTAAAGGCATTGTAAAACAAGCGCAAAAGGTAAACCCAAAGGCCTTTATTGCAGCGATTGGATGTTATGCCCAGCTAAAGCCGGAAGAGCTGGCGACTCTTGATGGGGTAGACCTGGTACTGGGGGCTACAGAAAAGTTCAAAATAACCGATTACCTTAATGACCTTTCCAAAAGAGACTTTGGAGAAGTCCATTCCTGTGAAATTCAAGAAGCGGATTTTTACGTTGGCAGCTATGCCATCGGGGACCGCACCCGGGCGTTTCTAAAGGTGCAGGATGGCTGCGATTATAAATGTACCTATTGTACCATCCCTCTGGCCAGGGGGATTTCACGCAGCGATACTTTACCCAATGTCCTTAAGAATGCAGCGGAGATCTCTGCTCAGGGAATTATGGAAATAGTGCTGACTGGAGTAAATA
>JANQHL010000172.1 GCA_028277085.1 Flavobacteriaceae bacterium | reverse complement strand
CTTTAAGTTTTCACATAGGATTAGCGATTTATCAATACGGGTCTGGGATTTCTTTATCCGTGTGATCGCATAGATCAGTCCGCGTTGTTTGCCTTTGGTGAACGATTCAAAAATTTGGTAGGCATCGTAATCGCTTAAGAGCACGGCTTCCAATTCTTCCGGTACTTCCACCCCGTATTTGGAGGTATCTTCAAAGAGCTGTACGGTAAAATAATCGTGGGGTAACAGTTCCAGTTCCTGCTGCTTGTTTTTGCTGAACATCATGGTGTATTGCCCCAGGTATTTTTTAAGTGCCGCATGAAATTCGATGGATTTACCCTGAAAAGAAGCACGCACCTTTACCCTGGAATGTCCTTGTGCTATAAAAGGTTCTGCAACCGCGTCAGGAATGACAATACTGTGCATTCCCTGTACTACTACTTCAAAAGTTGGACTGATCATAGTTGTTACAAATTCGCTGTGTAAAGGTAGCAAACCCCTAATTTTTTTGTGGTTTTTCTCAAAGTAAGGTATACGAAACCCCTTTGTGATCCGTTATTAATTCACCAAACCCCCCGATTGGTAGAACTATTGAAATAAACCTGTTATAGTGGTCGCAACACCAGCAAAATACATTGATTTTTTTGTGTATTGCAATAAACGAAAAGCGTTTTGCAAGAGCTACAACCGTCTTAAGAAATTACGGTACAAAGGGGATATTGGTCAGAACGATTATGTAAAAAAACTCAAAAGCATTCACCATTCCGCTTTAGAATTGGAAATAGAGTATTTTCACGTACTTCCAATGCGACTGTAACCACTTTCATTTACTCAATCAATCTTGAAATTACCTGGGTCTCACTATGTAAAGTCCTATGCACGGGACACTTATCCGCGATTTTCATAATACGCTCTTTTTGTTTTGCGTCCAGGTTTCCGGTTAGCCGTATTTCCCGCTCAAACGTATCAATTTTAGCACTGTCCGTTTCGCAGTTCTCACAATCTTCCGCATGCTTCTTGTCATAGGAGGTATGCACCTCTACATTTTCAACCGGCCAACCTTTATGCCGGGCATACATTTGGATGGTCATGGCGGTACAAGCGGATAAACCCGCCGAAACCAGTTCGTAGGGCGAAGGTCCAAAATCATTCCCCCCATAGCTTTCCGGCTCATCGGCTAACAGGTAATGGTTACCCACTTTCATTTGTGTGGTAAACCCATCCTCGGCATCCAGGCTGGCCACCACCTGATGTTTGGATCGCAAAGAGGTATCCACCCGCTCTTCTGTGGAAAGGTAACGTTTTGCCCATCCCGAAATGACCTCGCCCACATAGAGGGAATCGTTTTTGTTAAAAAGAAGATGGTCTGCACCATCGAGTGAGACGAAGCTTTTAGGGTGATGTGCAGCTACATAAAGCGCTTCCGCATTCTTAATATCCACGGTATCGTCCTGTGGGGAATGCATGATCAAAAGTGGTTTCCGAAGCTTTTTCGCAGTTTCCGGCAGGGATTTTGTCTCCAAATCGTCAACAAATTGCTTTTTAATTGTAAAGTCCCGTCCACTCAAATTTACCACTGCCTCACCCTTAGCTTCAATCTCCTCCAAACCACTTTTTAGCAGGTGTTTTACATGCACTGGATTGGAAGGCGCCCCAATGGTAGCGATGGCATTGACTTCTGAAATTTCGGTAGCGGCAAAAATAACTGCTGCACCTCCCAGGGAATGCCCTATTAAAAGCGTGGGGGCTTTATGTATTGCTCTTAAATAGTCAGCAGCAGCAACCAAATCTGCCACATTTCCGGAAAAATTGGTGTCTGAAAAATCCCCTTCACTCTCTCCCAGACCGGTAAAATCAAAACGCAAAACAGCAAAGCCATTGGATGTCAAGGCCTTGCTGATGTTCTTCACTGCAATTAGATTCTTAGTACAGGTAAAGCAATGTGCAAACAAGGCATAGTTATGAGGGTGCCGATCTGCCGGAAGCTCCAGGCGACCTACCAATTCTTGTCCTTCCGGGTTTTGAAATGTAACTTTAGTAGTGTTCATTCTGACCTATATTAAAATAGTTTTAATTCGCTTTCTTAAAGATACCTCGTAAGTCGGGATTGAAGAAAAATCCTATCTGTACCCGATCAAAAACACGGGTATTGAAATGATTTTTCAAATACCCTATCTGAATATTACTATTGTCGGTTAAATAGATCCCTCCCGCAAAATACAGGCGATTCTGATCAAAAATGTTGTTTTGGAGATTGATAAACACTTCGTCATAAAAATTCAAGAAAAAAATATCAGTCAGGGGTAACATTACCTGTAATCGATACCGCGCCCGATGCTCCGTATTACGTTCAAAAAAGGGGCTGTTTTCATTTTCGATGGTGATAAAACGCTGTTCCAGACGGTACCGATGCTCAAACAATAATTCCCACACTTTATTGGTAAGAATAAACTGTTGAAAAATCCGATGTTCTTTGATATTATTTACCAGGATTTCATCACTTTCAAAGCTTGGATCAGTATCAATATAGGCATAACCGCCTGTCAGGATCGCCTTTGGGCTGATGTGATAGTTGAGTCCGGTACGCAATAACAATTGATTGAAGCCCGCTGTAGTCTCATACAACCGGAATTGCGCCTCTGTATGGATACTAAAACGCTCCGAAACCCGGTTCATACCAAAATACATATACCATGCCCCGAGCTCCTCTTCCCCGGTTTGTTGCGCATTTCCCATAAATGCCCCCAGGAAGAGGAGGAAGAGCGCTAGTGGTATTTTAGAGATCACTTTCATCGATAGGTGCTTCCACACTACCTTTTAGATGCAGCTCCAAAAACTCTAAAATCTTGCCATAGGCTTCAATTTGGTTCTCCTTCTTTTGAAATCCATGCCCTTCATCATCAAACAACACATACTCTACAGGAACCCCATTTTTTCGAACGCTGGCAACAATTTCATCAGATTCTACTTGCAGCACCCTGGGATCTTGAGCACCTTGTAGTACAATTAGGGGTTTGGTTACCCTATCCGCGTGAAAGAGGGGAGAAATTGCTTTTAGGCGAACGGAATCCGCACTAAAAGGGTCGCCCAATTCTTTGTATAAGGCATCCTTGAACGATTCCCACCAGGGCGGAATGCTTTTTAGCGTCCGTATCCAATTGGTTACTCCAAAAATATTGACCCCTACATCGAATTCTTCCGGGGCAAAGGTGAGCGCCGCCATGGTCATATACCCCCCATAGGAACCTCCAATGATACCGATTTTTTCCGCATCAATATCGGCTTGTTGGGCCAACCAATTTTTACCTTCTATGCAGTCCTTAAGGTCTTTATCACCGTGATTTAGATCATCCATTTGGAAGAACGTTTTGCCATATCCACTGCTCCCTCGGTTATTCACTGCTAGAATAGCATAGCCATGGTTCACGATGTATTGAATTAACGCACTGTAGTTTTGGCGCGATTGCCCACCCGGGCCACCATGTACCCATACCAAAGCAGGAACGGGATTTTCCTCGGAAGCCTGATGGGGTTGGTAGTAAATTGCAGGGATCTCTACACCGTCAAAAGAGTTGAAACGAACGACTTCTGCTTTTACCAGATGCTCCGCTTCTATTTCATCGTTCAGAACATCGGTCAATCGGGCTTGTTCTCCTGATTCCAAATTGTACGCATACAAATTCGCCGGACTGTTGGAACCTCCCACATAAAATCGCATCATCTTCTCGTCCCGGGAAAAACCTACGTTGGTAATATCCCCGCCATCAAATTGCGGTAGCTCTATATTTTGATCCGTGGTAGTATCAAATACTTCGATAACATTCTTCGCATCGTCATTAATGTAGGTTACACGGTACTTCCCACTCCTGGTAAAGTAACTCCCAACAATAT
>JANQHL010000136.1 GCA_028277085.1 Flavobacteriaceae bacterium | reverse complement strand
TCACCTGTTCGGCAGAACCTATCAGGTCTTCAGTATTCGTACTCGTGATAGTAACATTTACGGAAAGATCCTCGTTAAAATAGGACGCGTTTGGTGTTTCAGAAAAACGGTCGCGAATAATCGCCACATCCCTAAGTCTAACGGTTCTACCGGAGGCTTCTCCCCGGACAACAATATTGGACAACTCATCTCCGTAATAGGAGCGGTTATTCGCTCGTATCAGGTATTCTTCAGAGTCGGTTTTAATATTTCCCCCGGTGACCAGAATATTAGCGTTGGAAACGGCTTGCGCTACTTCCGTAAAGGAAACATTATATGCCAGCAACTTATCTTCGTTTACTGCAATCTCAATTTCCTCCTCCGGATAGCCGGCAATAGTAATTTGCGATATCCCCTCTATCCCGCGGAGATCGTTTTCTATTTGTCGCCCTATTTGTTTTAATGTCGCCAGAGAAACCTTTTCCCCGCTGATCGCAAAGGTAATTGTAGGGCGAACCGCCTCTAATTTAGCAACAATTAAAGGTTCCATCCCAGCCGGAAATGTAGGCACACGATCGACGGCATTTTTGACTTCCAGCAACATAAAATCAATGTCGTATCCTTTTTCTATTTCAACATTGATCGAGCCTGCATTTTCATTGGAAGTTGAGGTCACGCGATCTACTCCCTGTAACCCTTTGAGATTATCTTCAATCTTGAGTACGATCCCTTCTTCAATTTCCTGAGGAGAAGCTCCGGGGTAGGTTATAGTAATCAATACGTTCTTGGAATCTGTAAGTGGGAAAAATGAAGACTTCAGTGAAAGTGCGCCCACAATACCAAAGACAAAAAAGGCAATAATGATGACATTAACCGCTACATGATACTTGATAAAGTACTCAATGACCTTTCTCATTTCGGTTCTGTTTTAGGGTCATCCGAACCATACACTTTCACGAGCATTCCGGCATAGGCCCCTATCAGGGGTTTTGCAAGGATCGTTTCCCCATTGGGAACATCTTTAACTACCACCTTTCTATCGGTAAAATATACCGGATCTACCGGGATAAGATCCAATACAGAATCCCGTACCACAAAGATTTGATGATCTTCGGTAAGTAATGAGCGACTGATCTCGATTGCATTGGTCTCCTCTTTTGCATTGAGGTTGGCTTCCAGATATTGTCCTTCTTTCAGGTTTTCCCCTTTTACCTCAATAAAAGCCGTAATAGTTTGTGTTGCCTGATCTACCCTTCCGTTCACCCGAATCACCTTTCCTGTGTATTCCTGGGTCTTATCCAGATTGGTCAAGATTACAGCCTCTCCCACTTCAAGAAAATCGGCATACGTTTTACTGATCGCTACTTCCAGTTCGTAGATTCCTGTTTTTATGTATTCTCCTAACTTCTGACCCGCCCGAACCAAAGTTCCTTCGGTCACCAAGGCTTCGGTGAGTATTCCGTCAAATGGCGTTGAGATGGTATATTTAGACAAGCGTTGTTCCAGATTTTTTACGTTATAGTAATTGCTAAAAATGCCTCTTCCGGTAATGAAGTATTTTTCTTTTTCCGAGGTGATGTCCGGCAATTCGGGAGTAGTTTTTTCCAAATCAAAATTGACAAGGTATTCCTGCCATTTTGGAAAATGCTCCGGATAATCCAATTGTAAATCCGGCATAATGGAAGTGATCAGATTGTAAAGATCACTTTTTGCGGACTGAACCGAAGCATAGTACTCTGATGCATCAATGCGTATCAGCCGTTCCCCTTTACGATATTCCTGTCCGGTTTTGAAAGGCTTACTTCCCTTACGAAACACGCCCTGTACTTCCGCGTACAACTCCACCCTATCTCTGGCCACCAGGTTGCCATTCGCCGGCACGGTGATCGGGACAATGCCATTTTCCACAGTATCGGCAAACACGGTTTTAATGACCTTTTGCGGTTGCGGTCGCCTATCTTTTTTGCTATTGGCAATCAATCTAGCTCCTAGAAAAGCACCTGCAATGATAAGTATCCCAAATACAACCGAAAGAATAATTTTCCGCATGGAATGTTGATTAGTTCAGCACAAATCTATTGTCTTCCTTAGCTGAGACGGGTTAAATATTTCATAAATGTTTATTCAGTTCTTAAAAAAGATGAAACAAAAAAAGGGGACACTTTATCGTGTCCCCGAACCAAACAAACTAAAGTATAACTAACTACTCATTATCGTCTACATCTTCAAACTTGGTGTCCGCCATTCGCGTTCGTTGAAGATTAATATTGTTATAAGGTTGCAATGTGGTGTCATCAGTATCGAATACCAATAACTTATCGGCATTCATGTAGCGTAGTCCTGTATAGCCTTCGAATCGGTTATTTTGAATTTGTAAGATCTCCAAATTCGCCAATTGGCCAAATTCCCGGGGGATATCGCCGTCCAATTGATTATTTGCCAAAACCAATTCCTTAAGCGCACTTAGTTGTCCCATCTCAGTAGGAATGGTTCCCTCCAAACTATTTTCAAACAACCCTAAACGTTCTAACTGGGTACAATTGCCAAGGGATTTGGGAATTATACCTTTTAAATTATTACTGGAAAGATTCAAAATCTTTAATTGCCTTAATTCCCCAAAACTTTCCGGAATGGGCCCTGACAAAAAATTATTGAATAGCGAAAGCTCCTCCAACTGTCGCAGTCTTCCAATACCTTCCGGCAACGCTCCTTTAATACGATTCATTTCGAGTTTAAGAACACGCAGGCGTGTTAATCTGGCGATATCTTTGGGTAGTTCTCCGGTCAAAGCGTTGAACGCAAGGTTCAAGCGTTCCAGATACCTAAGGTCTCCAATACTTTCCGGAAGCACTCCTTGCAAGTTGTTATTGAAAAGGTTAAGCCCTACCACATGATGATCAAGCAATTGTACCCCTTTCCAGGTGGAAACTGGTGCGTTAAGGTCCCATCCCACCTTCCACTCTGCTCCTTGTGTGCTCTGATAAATATCCAAAAGGGCGTTTCTTTCCTTATCAGATATCTCCGAGGCGTGTACGAAAACCGTAAGGGTACTTCCTAGAAGTACAAGAAAAAAAATGGCAGCTGTTCTCAAGAGTAAATTTATGTATGAATTTACCTACAAATTAATACGATATGCACCACTACCACAAATTCTTGTGCCGAAGTACTTCATTTCTGTTGTAAAAAGTGGAAAAACTGTTGTGAGAATTGTTAAAACACCTTTTTACCAAGCTATTCCTCCAGATCAGCTGCACAACTTTCCCACGCTTCCATTAACTCCTGTAGTTTTTGCTTTTTATGATGATAGCGATCAAAAAATTCAGGTTCTGCAGCCGTTTTATCATAATTCATCAATAACTCATGATCCATATCTGCTATTTCCCTTTCCACAGTTGTGATGTTTTTCTCTAGCTTGCTCAGCTTGTTCTTGAGTGATTTAATTCGCTTCTGTTCCGTATAGTCCATTTTTTTCTTCACGGGGGCGGAGTTCGGGTCGTCTTTAACTACGGTCTTTTGTTCTATTTTCCGAAAATCCTCAGCGTCCCTGGATTCCAGGAAAAAATCGATATCTCCCAAATACTCTTTAATATTTCCGTTCTTAAATTCATATACCTTGGTGGTTAATCCCTGTAAAAAGTCCCTGTCGTGGGATACAAGGATTAGGGTGCCCTCAAAACTGAGCAGCGCTTGCTTTAAAACCTGTTTGGATTGCATGTCCAGATGATTGGTGGGCTCGTCCATAACCAGCACGTTAAAGGGTTGTAGCAGCATTTTGGCCAGCGCCAGGCGGTTACGTTCTCCCCCTGATAACACCTTTACGTATTTTTCTACATCCTCTCCACTAAACAAAAAGGCTCCAAGGATATCGCGCACTTTACTACGGTTACTTTCGCTAGCTGCATCCAGCATAGTATCCAATACCGTTTTATTTCCTTCTAAATGATTTGCCTGGTCCTGAGCAAAATACCCGATCTGGACGTTATGCCCTCTTTTTAGGTGTCCCTGATAGTCCAATTCTCCCACGACAATCTTCGCCAAAGTGGTTTTTCCTTGTCCGTTTTGCCCAACGAAGGCTGTTTTGCTTCCCCGTTCTACAGCTACCGTGACATGGTTTAGCACTTCTTTTTTGCCGTAATTTTTGGAAAGCTCTTCTATTTCCAGGACCACCTTACCGGGTTGTACGGATATTGGAAAATGTATTTTCATTACTGTCGTATCTTCCTCATCTACCTCGATACGATCAATTCTATCCAGTTTTTTGATTAGGGATTGCGCCATGGCAGCTTTGGAGGCC
>JANQHL010000087.1 GCA_028277085.1 Flavobacteriaceae bacterium | reverse complement strand
TAGACATTCTTATTTCAAAGTTTCTCGATAATGAAGCCACCGAAGAAGAGCAATCCTTTTTGTTGCAGTGGATACAAATACCGGATAATAGGACCTATTTGGAAGAGTATGTCAGAACTGAGATTTGGATCAAATACAGCCTCAATGCCTCTCAAGTGGAAAAACAGCTCTCTACCTTATCTATTTATCCTGAACGAAGTAAAAAACGCCGTCTTCATCCGATAGCCCTGGTGGTAGTTTTTACCATGCTTTTGACCTTCGGCTTCTTTCTCTACCTTTCTTTACAACCAGAATACATCCAAAAGTGGGATACTCATGCCCTTACCCTGGAAATAAATGATGGTGGCACCTCCCGGTATTTTTCGCTGGAAGGCGATTCGGGCCTTCCTACAGCGATAGGGTCTGTGACCCTTGAAAAAGACAGCCTGCTTCGATATGATATATCTGAATTGTGGTCAAAGAAATCAACCGAAAAAGTGTATCACACAGTCCATGTGCCTTATGGAAAAACATTTAAGGTTCAATTGGGAGATGGGTCCTTGGTACACTTAAATGCGGGTTCCAAACTTACCTATCCTTACAGCTTTTATGGATTTGACCTTCGGGAGGTATCCCTTGTTGGGGAGGCCTATTTCAAGATAGCCAGGGACAGTATTCCCTTTCAGGTTTTTACTAATGGGTTGTCTACCAAGGTATTGGGCACTTCGTTCAATGTGTCTGCATATGGTGAAGAGGCCTTGCGAGAGGTCATTTTGGTTGAGGGTAAAGTCGAGGTCTTTGTCAATCAAAATGAAGCTCCGGACAAAGTTTCGAAGACCATGGTACCCAATCAAAGGGCCGCGTTGTTGGAGGGTGATAAAGGTCTTTCCATAGCCACCATTGATCCACGGGATTATGTTGCATGGACAAAGGGCGAACTGGTCTTTTCCAATGAGGGCATAAACCAAATCATCAAAAAACTGGAACGGAAGTTCAACGTGGACATAGAAAACAACTATGACAAACTTGAGACCTTGAGTTTTAATGGAAGATTCAAAGAAGAAAACATTGTCACCATACTGGAGACGATAAGGGCACATACCAACTTTTCTTATTCAATAGAAGAGAATGTCCTTAAGATAGAAGAACCGCATTAAATCCATTGCCTATGACAACAAAATGAACCACTCAAAACTAATACTAATTAGAAAATGCTACCTATATGAAAAATTACTTATTACACTCTAGAGCCGGGCTGCTGTATAGAGCAGTTTTGCTCTGTGCTGTGCTGTTGGCCTCCTTTCAGGTGGATGCTGCCATAAAATGTGAGCAAAATGACCAGGTAACTATAAACTTCAGGAATACTGAGTTGAAACAGATCTTTGATAAAATCACAAAGGACGTCGGTTACAGTTTTTTTTATGAGGATTCCGAAATCGATGTAGATAAAAAGGTTTCCATTAATGTAACCAAAACCTGCATCAATGACTTCTTAAGCGAGCTTTTTTCCAACATGGGCTTGGAACACAAAATCGTAAAGAAGCAAATCGTGATCAAACCTAAAAAAACCAAAATGGTTGGGCCCACTGTAAAAAAAGCTATAGATCCAATACCGAAAACACCACAACAAGCTACGCTTTCAGGAACCGTAGTTGACGAGTCGGGAATAGCATTACCTGGTGCCGATATCATTGCAAAGGGTACAAATACGGGTACTTCGACCGATTTTGACGGAAATTTTGAATTGCTACTGCCTGAAGGGACAACTACCATTGTTGTTTCCTATATCGGGTACAGAACACAGGAGGTCAATATTGAAGGCCAGACCACGGTTTCAATTTCTATGCAACCCGATGCCGCCTCTTTGGACGAAGTGGTCGTGGTTGGTTACGGTACTTTGGCCAAGAAAAGAGTCACGGGATCTGTAATCTCTATCGACTCGGAGACTATTGTGGAAGTTCCTGCCCTAAGCCCTGAGGCGGCCATAATAGGACAGGTAGCAGGTGTCCAGGTGCAGGAGGTATCCGGGGAACCCGGCGCCGCACCAAATATCCGTGTTCGGGGTTCCGGCTCCATTTCTGCCGGAAATGATCCTTTATTCGTCATTGACGGTATTCCGATATCCAGAAACCTTACTACTTCTGTAATTGGAGGGGTTTCCAGAAGACGGGCCAGTTTTCAACCCCCTCCGGTGAACCCGTTGGCTACACTGAACCCAAACGACATTATCTCCTTTGATGTACTAAAAGATGCTTCCGCAGCTGCAATTTATGGTTCCCGAGGGGGGAATGGCGTAATACTGATAACTACCAAGAACGGTTCTCCAACGGAAAAAGGAAGATTCTCTTTTGATTCCTTTATACAAATTCAAAATGTGGCGAACAAATTAGATCTCATGAACGCGGAAGAGCTTATAGATTTTACAAGGGACGCCCGAAACAACAACTATCTTTCCTCAGTTGATGGGGCATCCATCGATGACCCGATTGGACCCGGCGACCGTGGGAATGCACTTTTTGAGATGCCTGAGTCCTTTCTCAATTGGGACGGTACTGACACCGATTGGCAGGACGTCATTTTCCAGACGGGTATAACCCAGAGCTACAATTTTTCGTATGCCTCTCCCATAAAGAACAGGACCAGTTTCTTTGCCTCGGCGGGCTATTTTACCCAAGAGGGCATTTTGGACAATTCCAGTTTTGATCGCTACAGCCTATTACTGAATCTAAACTCGCAATTGACCGATAAACTAAATATGGATTTGAGGATCGCGCCAACGATAACGGAAAATCAAAGGGTACCCTCTTCGGCCCCTTATTTTGCAAGGCCTCCAGGGATTGTATATTCGGCAATTGTACATTCCCCAACGGTAAGTCCCTTCAATCCCGATGGGACAATTAACCAGTTGAATAACCAATCCTACCTGGGTGGTGGTACCACAACGGCAAGTAATCCTTTGGCCATTACCGAGGCAGTAGATGATGAGATATTCCAATTCCAAAATCGTGCTTCCCTGGCCCTTTCCTACGAAATATTGCCGGAGCTCACTTTCAGAACGTTTGGAGGTATGTATCTCAACCTTTTCAATCAAGACTTTTTTAGGGGGAACTCCCTATTGTTCCGTGATTCCTCGGAAGGGGAGTCCTATGCGCAGGCCACTTCATCCACGGAAGTGAACTGGCTTTGGGAGAACACACTGAACTGGGAAAAGGAATACGGGGACCATTATCTCAATGCCGTATTGGGATATATGGCCCAAAGGGATAATATCACCATAAAAGAGGTTTTGGCCGATAACTTCCCTGATGATCTGGTAACCACGATTAGTGGAGGTCAGGTCTTCGCGGGAAACTCTATCGAGGAACAGTGGTCATTGGCCTCAGCGCTCTTCAGGCTGAACTACAGCTATAAAGACAAATATTTATTTACGGGTACCATCCGCTCAGACCGATCGTCGCGTTTTGGGGCGAACAACCAAACGGGATACTTTCCATCTTTCTCAGTAGGATGGCGGTTGAACGAAGAGGAGTTCTTTCAGTCCCTGGAAGCAATTTCTGAACTTAAATTTCGGTTTAGCTGGGGGGAGACCGGGAACTTTGAGATCCCAAACTATGGCGCCATAGGACTCCTTTCCCCTGATAACTATAACCTGGCAGGGAATGAGGTAAATGGACTGGTACAGTCCACAATACCCAATCCGGAACTGACCTGGGAAAGGTCGGAACAGATAAACCTGGGTATGGAGCTCGGTCTTTTTAACAACCGGGTATTTCTTCTTGCCGATTATTACAATACTAAAACCTCGGATTTACTGTTGAACGTTGCTATTTCCGGAGTATCCGGTTTTCAGACCACACTACAGAATCTCGGAGAAGTAGAAAACAAAGGGTTTGAACTTGCTTTAAGAACGAAGAATTTTGTGGGTGATTTTAATTGGGATACCGAGATAAACTTTTCAACAAATCAGAATGAGGTACTGTCTTTGAACGAGAACGATGAACCTATTTTCTCGGCGGGAAGTGCAGGAGTACGGCATGTCACCAGAGTTGGAGACCCTATTGGGAGTTATTTTGGGTATATCGTAGACGGCATCTACCAAAGTCAGGAAG
>JANQHL010000238.1 GCA_028277085.1 Flavobacteriaceae bacterium | reverse complement strand
TTTTTGGTGGACGGGCGATTGCCTTCTTTTTCCGGAGAGTTGCAGGAGGACGCCCTGATCTCGAGAATTTTGGCCAATAAACTGCAACTAAAGGTAGGGGACTCCTTCCTGTCTATCTTTTTAAAGGATGGGGATCTTTCCAAACCCCCCAACAACAGAAGATTTAAGGTGGTTGGGATATACGACAGTGGTTTTGAGGAACTGGATGGTGCTTACATTTTTGTAGATCTACGTCACCTCCAGCGTATGAATAAGTGGCATGCGGATCAGGTAGGGCATTTTGAGGTATTCCTGGACGATTTTAATCAATTAGCGGAAAAGACCAACGAGATCTACGGAAAAACAGTATCCAGTCTGGATACGCAAAACTTGAGAAACAAATACTTCAAGATTTTTGAATGGTTGGGACTTTTCGATTTCAATATTGCTTTGATCATTGGAATTATGATCGTGGTTGGCGGTATCAATATGATTACTGCCCTTCTGGTGCTGATCTTGGAAAGAACACCAATGATAGGCACCCTGAAAGCCCTCGGGGCTCAGAACTGGAGTATACGAAAAGTCTTTTTGATCAATGCAGCCTATCTGATCGGGTTGGGACTGTTTTGGGGAAATTTGATCGGATTGGGAGTGATCTATCTTCAGGAGCGATTTCAGTTTCTGGAATTCCCAAATCCGGAGGAATATTATGTCAAGTACATTCCGGTACATCTATCCCTATCGCATATCCTGCTATTGAATATTGGGGTAATGCTGTTATGCCTGTTTATGCTGTTATTCCCTTCCTACGCGATCTCCCGGATTTCCCCGGTAAAAGCCATAAAATTTGAATGATATGGGATTGCCGCTGTCCAAGTGCTAAACAATCTATAAAGCACCGTATTTAAATCCCCAAAAAACTACCTTTGCAGTAATTATGAAATACGCAGAGAACATCCTGGAAACCATCGGTAACACCCCGCTGGTAAAGATCAACAAGCTAACGGCAGAATTGCCGTGCCTGGTACTGGCAAAATACGAGACCTTCAACCCGGGGAATTCGGTAAAGGATCGCATGGCATTACAAATGGTGGAAGACGCGGAAGCAGACGGGAGATTGCAACCAGGAGGGACAATCATTGAAGGCACGTCTGGGAATACCGGAATGGGGCTAGCGCTGGCAGCTATCGTAAAGGGATACAAAATGATCTGCGTGATCAATGATAAGCAGTCCAAGGAAAAAATGGATATTCTTAAGGCTGTGGGAAGTGAAGTATATGTTTGTCCTACTGATGTAGCCCCGGACGACCCCAGGAGTTATTATTCTACAGCGCGCCGACTTTCGGAGGAAATCCCCAATTCATGGTATGTAAATCAATATGATAATCCGAGTAATAGCAAAGGGCATTATTTGACCACAGGGCCGGAGATATGGGAGCAGACCCAGGGTAAAGTTACCCACTTTATAGTTGGGGTAGGAACAGGGGGAACGATATCTGGCGTGGGCAAATATTTAAAAGAGCAAAATCCGGATGTGAAGATATGGGGTGTAGACACCTACGGATCGGTATTTAAAAAATATCACGAAACGGGGATTTTCGATGAAAATGAGATATACCCTTATGTTACCGAGGGGATAGGAGAAGATATTCTTCCCGCAAATGTTGACTTTTCCCTGATAGACGGGTTCACCAAAGTAACCGATAAGGATGCAGCGATATATACCCAGAGATTATCCAAGGAAGAAGGGATGTTCCTTGGGAACTCCGCAGGGGCAGCCATTAAGGGCGTATTGCAATTAAAAGAACACTTCACCAAGGACGATGTTGTAGTGGTCTTATTCCACGATCATGGTAGTCGCTATGTGGGAAAAATATACAATGACGATTGGATGCGAGCCCAAGGGTTTCTGGAGGACGAGCCGGTTGCGTTTGTGGAGAAGGATCAAAAATAATCTCTTACCAGATCCTTATCGTCTTTTTTGATTTTTGGTGGGTTTTTGATGCGCGTAAACCTGAATTTTTGACCACCAATTGCGGCTTCACCCATCAGGCCTTTCTTAGATCTAACAAATACCAGTATGCCATCCGCCATGTTAATAGTTGTAGAAGTACTTTTTGAGTCGGCCAAAGCAGCCGCCTGAGCACGAAACTCCACCTTATTCGCCTTAAGGCGACTAAAAGCCTCATCACTATTGTAAAAAATTACCTGACTGAAGGCTTGCCCACCTAACTGCAGGCCAAGACTTACCTCCCGTAATTTGGCTGAACCGATTACTTCGCCATTTTGCCAAACCACCCCGTTACCTGCAGTCACCCCAAGCAGAAGCCCTCCTTTACCCAAATTGGGAAAAATAGCATATCCAAAAGAATTGTCAAATAGATCGGCCATATTGGGGTCTGCCGCTATAAAGGCTTCCTTGGCCGCATCCGCATCTTCAATGATCTTCAGTAGTTTTTTCTCCTGCTGTGGATAGGCAATCGTGACATATAGCAAGGTTAAAAAAAATAGTATACCGCCCCGTATGTGTAGCGGATGAGTGTGAGATGGTTTTTGGCTTGAAAGGATCATTGTAGTAAGGCTATAATAAGGGCATTGCCCTTTTGTTAGGAAGTTACTCAAAAATCGTTCCAATCGTTTATTATCGAATGATCCCATATCGCTTAATGGGCTTTTTTTAGCGATGATCTTGATCAACGAATGTTTAGGCTGTCCTGGAATATTCCGGTTGTTTAAATGAAGCAATAATTATGGAATTGGTGACCTCTACTTTGGGAGAAACCGTAAATTTGAATACGAGAGGCTACCTGATAAAAAAGCGATTTAGGTATACCGATGCATCAATATAAATGACACGATTACACTTAAGCGATCAATCCGTGCGAATTGATCGGGGCGAACTGGTAGGATATGAAGTAGCAGGGCATGAATTTATTCATCAGAAAGGAAGCCCGGGATGGGGTAGTGCGGATACCGAAATGTTTCCAATTATCGGTCCCGTCAATGAAGCAGACTTTCGGGTGCAAGTTCCCCGGGGTAACGCTATCCAGGACCAGCATGGACATTTACGGCAATTTGGATATGAATGCGTTGAGGCCACGGATACCCAAGCGGTATTTAAAAAGACCTATGAAGCCGGGACCCCTGTAAAAAACTCAAAATTTCCCGAGAAATCTACGGAGCAGTGGTTGGTATGGCCCTATAGCTTTGAATTCGAAAAACGCTTTGTTTTAAAGGAAAATGCGCTTGAAGTTGCTTTTGATATCTCCGGGGAACGGGACATGCCCTTTATGCTGGGATATCATCCGGCGTTTAAATTGCATTCGGACACCCCCGTGATAAAGACCGACGAACGCGAGATTACTTTGGATGAGGTATTGGCGGTAGGGAGCCGCGCATTACAAGTAGCCAACTGTGCCGAGATCACTTTGGTGGATGAACGAACGCTGACCATAAAGACGGAAGGTTTTGGACATTTTATGTGCTGGACAGAGGTCCGGAATATGGTGTGTATTGAACCCATAACATTTTATCCGTATGCCGTAGCACAGCGGAGCTTACATGAGGGATTTGATCAACTGGTAGCCCCCACACGGCTTAAAGTAATACTCCAGCCGGGTTCCTAGCTGTATTTTGCTTGCAGGGTAGCCACCACCTCAGCGATGTTTTTATTCTTTTCTTCCTGCAGCAGCATGGTGGCAGGTACTTGTCGCACACTGCAATCGGTAATGGCACAGCGTTCGCAGGTGATGCCTACATTGGAGGTAGTTATTGCCGGATCATCCAGGAATTTAGCTTTTTTTCGAAGAGCATCAGTGACCTGCAATCCAATACCTACACTGCGATAGGTGTCCGGTTGAAACGGGTCACGGGTGGCAGAGGCAAAAACAAGGTAGGACAGCCCGTCTTCAGGATAATGTGAGATTTGGAGATCCATATGGTGCTCGCTGTCAGTTTTGGCGATTTCCTGAAGCACACGAATAGAAACCCACCTTCTGCAATACTTTTCGTTGGTGGCGTTGCCATGTGGAGAATGCTGATGGGTAAGATGTAACTCCTTGGTAATATCAAACCGATCACTTCCCTTTTTATGTCCAAAACGCAGAAAGAAAAGGTTTTCCAGGAGATAGTCGTTAGGCAGAATGTTGGTCAAGCGTTGATACAACGATTCCGGAGAGGCGTTGTAATTGTTTTTGATCCCGGTAAGAAAGGTTTTGTCAAACCGCGGTTTGGCCAAAAAAGCATCGATATGTTTCTGCAAGTGCTCTCTCGGAATAATAAGTGCCCCGGCAAAATACGAGGCGTAAAAATTATTAAGGACCTGATCAAAGTTTTGGAAGGCAATCCAGGTAAAGGTGTACAGCCGTTCCTGTATTCCCAAAAAATTGTAGCCAATCTCTTTGGCATAGATAAACGCGCGTTGGGCTTCATCTATATGATCGGCAATAAGGAGGGTTTTGGTTTTTGGCACAAAAACGGAACGAAGGTTTCCCAGTGCTTTGTAGGTCTTTAAATCATCATTGTTTATGGTATAGCCGTATTCCTCAGTAAGCACTTCCTCCAGTTCCTGGGAAGACACCGATCTGCTTAGGTCGATTTGATAGGCTTTAGCAAAGTCCAACACTGCTTTTTCAAGTTCAGGAAAAAAATTGTTATTGGCTTCCTGAAAGGAACGTGCGGCAGCCAAATAGAAGTTTTCCTTACCAAAACTATATTGCTTTGCAATCTCAATGATGGTGCTTACAAAAGCAGTCACCTTAGTAGGCGCGTTAGCCACAATGTCAATAAGGTCGCTCTCTTTAATACCGAAGAGCTCCAGAGGGAGCTCCTTTAAAATTTTGGATTGGAGGAGTTCCCCAACCGGAGCCAGGTTTTTATCCAATTTTAAGGAAACCAGGCTGTCATAAGGTACCTCCAGTTTTTCAGCCAGTAAGGCGATCTTATCGGTTTTTGGATATTTTTTACCCTTTTCGATCTCATTCAGGTAGGATTTGGACAAGCCGGTGAGCTTGGATAACCCAAAAAGGGATAGGTCATTCTTTAGGCGTATTTGCTTGAGCTTGAGTCCAAATACCAATTTTATATACTCTTCTTCCATTTTTCGCAATCAAAGATAGTATATTTTGCGAATTCCATAAAAATAGCGAATAAATATAATTTAGCGAACGTTCGCTTGTTTTTCTAAAACATTTATTCTATTCTTGTGTGCACAAAATTTTGAATGTTATGGAACAGCTACTTACCACCAATACCCGATTGCAGTTTGCCAAAGGGGTAAAGAATTATTACCCGGAGCTGCTTACCGATGAAGCTTTGGAATTTTTGATTGCTTTACATACACGATTCAATCGGGGAAGATTGCTCTTACTGGAGGAGCGAATAAAACGGCAAGCACAGTTGGATGCCGGAGTGTTTCCTTCTTTTCCATCAGAGACCACAGAAACCCGCAATGCGAGTTGGAACATTCCCCATATTCCGGAAGACTTACAGGACAGAAGGGTAGAGATCACCGGTCCGGTTGACCGTAAAATGGTGATTAACGCCCTAAACTCTGGGGCGAAGACATTTATGGCCGATTTTGAGGACAGCAATGCGCCATCCTGGGATAATTGTATGCAGGGACAACAAAACTTGATTGATGCCAATACCCGTACGATTGATTACTACGATCCCAAAAAAGAGAAATCCTACAGTTTGAACGAGGAAATCGCGGTGCTTTTGGTACGGCCACGGGGACTTCATTTAGAGGAAAGGCACCTGATCATCCAGGAAAAGGAAGCTTCTGGCAGCTTGGTCGACTTTGGTTTGTACGCATTTCACAATGCCAGGATCCTTATGGAAAGGGGTAGTGCACCTTATTTTTATCTGCCCAAATTGGAGCATTATCTGGAATCCAGATGGTGGGATGAGGTATTTACATTTACAGAGGAATACCTGGGTATCCCGGTGGGTACCTTTAAAGCCACGGTCTTAATCGAAACGATTACTGCAAGTTTTCAGTTAGATGAGATTATTTATGAACTAAAGAATCACATTGTCGGGTTAAATTGTGGTCGCTGGGACTACATCTTTTCCTACATCAAAAAGTTTAAGAATCATCCTGAATTCTTGCTCCCCAACAGGGATCAGGTCACTATGGCAGTTCCTTTTATGGATGCCTATTCACGATTGGTGATTCAACGCTGCCACAAGCGCGGTATTCATGCTATGGGAGGTATGGCCGCACAAATACCCATCAAAAACAATCCGATAGCCAATGAGGCAGCACTGGAAAAAGTGCGGTTGGATAAGGAACGTGAGGTCAAAAATGGCCATGACGGTACCTGGGTAGCCCATCCTGCTTTGGTAAAAATTGCTATGGATGAGTTTGATAAATACATGCCTGAGGCCAATCAGTTAGATGTACTTCGGGAAGGAGATGTCATCACAGAATCGGACTTGATCGCTGTTCCTGAAGGTACAATTACGGAGGAAGGTATCCGAAAAAATATCAATGTCGGTATACTCTACCTGGAATCCTGGCTTCGTGGGAATGGTTGCGTGGCGCTGTATAACCTTATGGAAGATGCTGCAACCGCTGAGATCTCCAGGACACAAGTGTGGCAATGGCGAAAGTACAATGCCCGCCTTGAGGACGGCAGAACTTTTACCAACACCTTGTACGAGCAACTTTTTAAAGAAGAGGTAGAAAAGATCAAACATTTGGTGGGAGCGGGCAATATGAATACCACCCAATTTGAGAAGGCCTTTGCGCTTTTCGACGAGTTGATCAAAGGAGGGGAGTTCCAGGAATTCCTTACGCTAAAAGCCTACGACGAGATTTAATACAATCGATACAAGATCACAATTCAATTTAATTCAAGAAAAAAATCCCAGGAATGGGCAAACATTACAAGGGATTTCAATTCAATATTCAACGTTAAAATTATGGAAACAAAAGAGAAAATTCAAGCATTGGTTACAGATTGGACAATTAATCCAAGATGGAAAGGTGTAGAACGGCCCTATACAGCAGAAGAAGTGGTGAAACTAAGAGGGTCGTATGAGATTGATTATTCCATCGCCCGAATAGGAGCTGAAAAACTTTGGGAAAAACTTAAAGATCAAGATTTTGTAGCGGGTCTAGGCGCTTTGACAGGGAATCAAGCCATTCAAGAGGTTGAAGCCGGTCTGGAAGCGATTTACCTCAGCGGCTGGCAGGTAGCGGCAGATGCCAACCTGGCTGGTGAAATGTATCCGGATCAGTCCTTGTATCCTGCCAATAGCGTTCCCATGGTGGTGAAGCGCATCAATAATGCACTATTGCGGGCCGATCAGATTCAAACTGTCAATGAAACCGAGGATAAAAAGGACTATCTGGTTCCCATTGTAGCCGATGCGGAAGCCGGTTTTGGGGGGAATCTCAACGCTTTTGAGCTGATGAAGTCCATGATAGAAAGTGGAGCTGCCGGGGTGCACTTTGAAGATCAGTTGAGCTCTGCGAAAAAATGCGGGCATTTGGGAGGTAAGGTACTTGTGCCCACACAGGAGGCTATCAATAAGTTGATCGCGGCACGTTTGGCTGCTGATGTCATGGGAGTACCTACGCTTATTATCGCACGTACGGATGCCGATGCTGCCAATTTACTTACCAGTGATATCGATGAAAGAGATCATAAGTTTATTACTGGAGAGCGTTCTCCAGAAGGGTTCTTTTATGTGAAAAACGGCTTGCAACAGGGGATTGATCGCGGATTGAGCTATGCGCCCTTTGCGGATTTGATCTGGTTGGAAACCTCTACCCCCGACCTCGAACAAGCCCGATTGTTCGCTGAAGGGATTCACTCCAAATACCCTGGTAAAATGTTGGCGTACAACTGTTCCCCTTCCTTCAACTGGGCAGCAAAACTAAGCGTTGCGGAAATGGAGACATTCCGCGAGGAATTGGCTAAAATGGGGTACAAATTCCAGTTCATCACTTTGGCAGGGTTCCATGCGCTGAATACCAGTATGTTTGAACTCTCCAGGGCATATAAAGAACGTGGTATGGCCGGATACTCAGAACTACAACAACGTGAATTTGCCCTTCAGGATTATGGCTTTAAAGCGGTAAAGCACCAGGGCTTTGTAGGTACCGGTTATTTTGATACCGTGCAAAACATCGTCACCTCAGGCACTGCAAGTACGGTGGCGATGAAAGGAAGTACCGAAACTGCTCAGTTTTGAAGTACTTTGATTTAGTTGGTTAGGAAATGCCCCCGTTGTCGGGGGTATTTTGTTAACAAAAACTTAATAATAAATGTTAAGAATATCACAATATTTCGGGTGATTTTAACGTTTTTCTAAGTAAATTAGTAGGCAAAATAGTACAAGTTCTCAATAAATGTTGAAGAATTTCATTAAGCGGGTGGGTATAATGAATTGTATTATGCTCTTGGTGGTGGTCTCCATTATCATTGTCGCTGAAGCACTTTTCCTTAGTGGAAAAAAACTGGATGCCATTTTTATTGCATTCTGGGCACCAACCATTTTGGGTTTTATGAACTACCTGAAATACAAGAAGTGATGGATTTTATCCTGATTTATTCCATAATTATCGCAATCATCTTCCTGGTGTGGTTGGTTTTTGTTGCCCGAATGTATAATAAAATGGACGAATAGATTACACCACTCCACGTAACCATTGCTTAAAGCTTTTTACTCTTTTTCTACTTACGATTAGTGCTACCGGAGCCTTATTTTTCAGTTTAATCGTAAGCCGGTGATTAAAA
Organism: Flavobacteriaceae bacterium; assembly: GCA_028277085.1. Taxonomy (GTDB): domain Bacteria; phylum Bacteroidota; class Bacteroidia; order Flavobacteriales; family Flavobacteriaceae; genus Croceivirga. The sequence continues at coordinate 1,139 of JANQHL010000238.1, read as the reverse complement.
TGATCCTCAATACTGTTGATCTGATCAATATTTACCGTCACTTTTCGGTTAATTCTAAAAAACTGCCCGGGATCCAACAGTTCTTCAAGACGTTCCAGGGTAAAGTCGATAGCAAATTGTTTTCCGGATGCTGCTACAAGGAAGCTACGGCCGTTTTCGGAATAAAAACAGAGGATAGCCCCTATCCTTATCAATTGTAAGTCGGTAGGGGTACGCACCAGAAAGCGTTTCTTGTATTGGAAGTGATCAAAAGAAGAGGTCACCGAGGTAGAAAGCATATGCGCTTTCCTGTTTTGGACTACAGTGTGATATTTTTTCAAAGCGGCTTGTAAGCGCTTTGGAGGTATCGGAGGAATCAGGTAATCTATACAGTGATAGGTAAAAGCTGTAAGGGCATACTTCTCATCTTCGCAACATAGAATGACTGGAGTAGTGAGGCCTAAAGTATCCAATAAAGCAAGCCCTCTGCCTTTTTCCCAATCCGGGTTCAAAAGTACGAGGTTATAATGCGTAGGGTTGACAAAAAAGGAACGGGCCGCGGTTTCAGTAGTTAGCGTACAAATAGTCTCATGAGGGATTTTGGTACGCTGTAATAGTGCTTTAAGACGGGCGGCCCCAGCCTTATCATCAACGAGCACAATTTTAAGAGGATAACTCATAGGAATGGGAGTACTATCTGATAGATAGTTTAGTATTGCTTTCATACCTAAGACACCATCTTTTGGCCAAAGTCACATTTCCTTTACGAAAGCAGGCTCAAGGTAGTTGCACCGTGGGAAACTGAAGGGTATTGGTGTTGAAGAAGGCTTTGATAATTTGCCGGGTCTCCGGGGTATCCTTTTGGGGAATAAGATAGGCCTCCAGGTCTTCCTCCGTATTTATGGTATGCTCCGTAGGCACAAAACCATAGCCTTGGTAAACCCCTTCGCGGATAAGCACAAATCCCTTTTCTTCCGGGCTGCGCCCGCTTTGTTCAATAATGGCATCTTCTTTTGCGGAGTTCAGAAAGGCGATCGCTTTGTTAACTTCGGTGTTGTAGTGATCCCGCTCCGCTGTGATCGGACAGATTCCCTCACATTGTGAAAGCGAAGTTGGGTTACAAGGGGTAGGCCGAAGCTGGCAATATTTAGGGCATAGGG
>JANQHL010000019.1 GCA_028277085.1 Flavobacteriaceae bacterium | reverse complement strand
ATGTGGTTACTGCAGGGGAAAAAGATCCAACCCATGTCGATCATAGGGGTGATTCTGGGATTTATAGGTATTTATTTACTGGTGGGCCAGGAAGAGATCATTGCCCGGGAAAATAGCGTATTAGGAATGATCATGATTTTTGCCTGCATGTGCAGTTGGGGCTATGGTAGCTTATTCGTGGGAAAAGCGGACTTACCTAAAAACTATTTTGTCAATACCGGCTACCAGATGTTTACCGGCGGTATTTTATTGGGCCTGATGAGCCTCGCCTTTGGGGAACCCTGGTCCGCTCCCTGGGAGTGGAGTGGAAAAGTACAATGGGTGATGGTATTACTGGTCCTTTTCGGAAGCATCGTTGCATTTACTTCCTTTAACTACCTATTGCGGACAGTATCTCCGGAGAAAGTGGCGACTTCAACCTATGTAAACCCCATCGTCGCTTTGCTGTTAGGATGGTATTTTCTGGACGAAACCATTACCCTACAGTCCATGATGGCAGCAGTCATCCTGTTAACAGGAGTCTATTTTATCAATACCACCAAAAAATTGGTTCTTTTTGCCCGTTTCCGAAAGCGAATGCCTTAAATTTCAATTATGAAATCCAGGAAGTGGATGTCTTACTACAGTTGCCTTGCGCTACTCCTACTACTGCTATTTAGCCCCATGGGGTGTGGGATTGAGCCGAGCAGCAGCCTGTTCAATGGTGAAGATCTGGAAGGCTGGCACATGGACGTTCCATTATTGGACAGCCTCCCTGGCGCCCAAAAGCCCTTTGTAGTTCGGGATGGAAAGCTGGTCTCCCTGGGGGAACCCAGAGGGCATTTGCTAACCAACAAGGAATATCAAAACTATCGCCTGGAAGTAGAATATCGTTTTACCGGGCAAGGAGGCAATTGTGGGATCCTGGTACATGCCTCAACACCCAGAGCTTTGTATAAAATGTTCCCTAAATCCATAGAGGTGCAAATGGAACATGGTAACGCCGGGGATTTTTGGGTTATTGTAGAAGACATTGAAGTAGATAATATGGTTGCGCGAAGGGGGCCAAAAGCGGAATGGGGAATTGTAGAGGGTACAAATCGGCGAATAGTTAACCTTACGGACAATGCTGAAAAACCCCTTACGGAATGGAATACCATGATGATTGAGTGTTTGGAAAGCGAAATCAAGGTTTGGGTCAATGGTGAATTGGTCAATTATGGTTTTAATTCCACAGTAGGCCAAGGTAAAATAGCGCTTCAGGCCGAGGGAACTGAAGTTGAATTCCGAAAACTGGTACTTACTCCCATTACAGCACTTACCCGGTAAAGGGGGAATACCGGGGAGTTGTACAGTTCACTACATAAACTGTCCCATTCATTACATTTCGTTTTTTTTGTTTGATCCCTCCTTTGATATTTGTGCCATCATCAATCAAAAAACGAACAATCATGAATCAGGCAGCTAAAATTGGGGTCGCCATATTGACTAAGGCTATTTTGCTAATTGCCCTTTTTTGTGTCTCCCAACTGGAAGCCCAGCGGAGAAGCACTTCCGTTAATGTCAATAGTAACGGGAAAACAACAATTTCCATCAAGAACGGTTTTGGCAACAATTTTTCCATTGAATACAAAGGGGATATCACCCTTTCCGATGACGATACCGACGTAGTAGACATCTCCAGGGGCGGCTATATGGACATCAAAAAATCGGCCTTTGGCAACCGCAGACGCATATTTATGGAACCTGACAACAATGGGCAGCTCATAAAGAAGTATTATGTTGGTGGTTCGCAGCGCAGTTTTGATACGGAAGGAAGTAAGTGGTTAGCTGAGATCTTGCTGGAAGTTGTGCGATCTACCACCCTGGGATCGGAAAAGAGGGTCAATCGCATGTACAAAAAAGGAGGGTACTATCCCGTATTAAAAGAGGTAGATCAGATTACAAGTGATTATGTACAAACCCGTTACCTCAAGTTATTGTTGGAGAAGAATCTGGGTGAGAAGGGTTTGGTAGCTACCTTAAAAAGGGTAGGGGATATTGATTCTGATCATCACAAGGCAAGTATTTTAAAATCCAATACAAAATCCTTTCTCTCTACGCCTGCAACCACTACGGCATACATTCGGGCGGCTTCCAAAATAGATTCAGATCATCATAGCGCCACGGTATTGATCCCGGCACTTAACGAAACTTCCATTTCAGATACCCAAATGAATGCCTTACTCGAAATTGTCCGGGACATTGATTCGGATCATCATAAGGCCAATGTATTGATCAAATCCCTGGAAAACCGGTCTTTACAACCAGAAAGCATTAAGTTAATAATAACAACAACAGGAACGATTGATTCGGATCATCATACGGCATCGGTATTGAAAACAGTGCTTTCCGGGACCAATCTTTCTACCAGTGAAGAACAAACGGTGCTTGCCACCATCGAAAATATGGATTCCGATCATCATATTGCCAGTGTACTCGTTGAAATGCTGAAAAGCCCACTGGATAGCGAATCCCTGTCACGCCTATTGGAACGGCTTAGCCGGGAAATGTCTTCCGACTCGCACCGATCTACTGTACTTCGCAAAGCTATTGAACGACAGGATGTTGGGAAAGCGCTCGATGCTTTTCTTGAGGCGCTTACCAAGCTGGATTCCGATCATCATAAAGCAGAAGTCTTTCGTAAACTCTCCGAAGAAGATTTCGATAACACCCAATTGATCGCAATTTTAAAGGCGACCAACAGTATCAATTCCGACCACCATCTTTCGGCGTCCTTGATGAGCTTTGCCCCGGCAGTATCCGGAGCCCCTCAATCCGTAAAAGATGCCTATTTGGAGGCTACTGCTGCGATTTCTTCAGATTACCATCTGGGGAGGGCCGTGAGAGCAATCCGTTAAACAGCTTTGGGTTTGGACCCATGATCTTCGGCTTAGGGAAGCATATTATTCCCTAATTTGGGATCATGGAACAGGCCCTAAAAAAACGACTATACCAACCCACCGTGAGAAAACACCTGAGCCTGTTTAGTATTGGTTTGACCCTGGGAGTACTTGTTTTTGGATTTGTCAACTTTGAACAAGTTCAGGACATTTTACCAACCATTCTAAGCGGGTTCCTCGGGGTTTTCCTGGTGTATCTTTCCGTCTATTCCAACACACCCTTAAACCGTTTCTTCCCCTGGAAAAAATGGACAGGGATCCGGCTACTCATGAGTATTTTGTGGAATAGCATCAGTGGTGGTATTCTCATTTTATTAGGGGTATGGGGCTATTCCCTCGTCCAGGGAAAAACCGTGTTGACGAAAGCGATGGAAAACGACACCCCCGTTAAACTCGGGATACTGCTGTTTTGTGGTGCCCTTATTTACAACGTGTTCTACTTTGCTTTTTATTCCTACAATCAATACACCCACGAACAACTTCAAACCCTGCGTTCGCAACGCAAACAAGCAGAGCTACAGCTAGCAGCCCTGAAGTCGCAACTAAGCCCTCACTTTTTGTTCAATTGCATGAATTCCTTATCCGCCTTGTTCCAATCCGATATTGAAAAGGCGGAAACCTTTATTCGCGCTATGGCAAGCTCCTATCAATATATTCTGGAGCAGTATCATTCTTCCCTTATCACCGTAAAAGAGGAATTGGAGTTTGTACATTCTTTCGGATTTCTTTTAAAGACCCGGTTTGGTGAAGGATTTCAGCTCAAGGTGGCCCTGGAGGCAGAACAACTGGAAAGCAAGATCCCGCCTTTAACACTTCAGATCCTTGTCGAAAACGCTTTAAAACACAATGCAGTGAGCAGCGCTAATCCGGTTACCGTAAGCATTCGAGCCAACGGGAAGGAATTGCAAGTAACCAACAACAAGATCCCTAAAACAGCGCAATCCCCTTCCACAGGAATCGGCTTACGGAATATTGCGGCGCGTTATGCCATTTTATCGAAATCGCGAATCCAAATTTCCGATACCGAAGAATTCACGGTAACCTTACCATTACTATCATGACCACCCGGCTCTTTGTTCACCATCCAGTATTTCGCTTATTCAGCCCACTTTTTGGGGGAACCTTGGTGTATTTGCTCATACTGCTTATCAACAACTCCATAGCCCTTTTACGGGAGACCTTTTTGGGGCAGGAATTGTATATCTGTATCGGGTTGGCCTATCTTACCCAGGAATTCTCCCGTGCCTCCTTAGTATTTTTCCAGCGATTAGCACGTCCGAAGTCGTTTCTCCTAAAAGTAGGACTCCAGGTAGTCAGCTCCATAGTCATTACGATGATACTGGTCTCACTATTTATGTACTTTTACTTTAAGTACCTGTTACTATATACTCCTAATATCAGGGAGTTATTTGTCTTTAACAGCATCTTTTCTTTTATTACGCTACTCTATGTGGTGCTCTATCTGGGGCATTATTTTCTATATCGACGGAACACTGAAAAGATTGAAAAAGAAGTCGCTGCCAAACAGGCGGTAGAAACTGATTTTATTGCTTTTAAGCGAGGAATAAATCCGGACCTACTGTTTGAAAGCCTTGAAGCCATGATCGTGTTGATGAAAGTGGATCCCTGGAAGGCAGAAATGTTGTCCGATAATTTTTCCACCATTTACCGCTATATCTTGTCCAGGAAAGCCAGGGAGGTAGTACCCATAGCCGAAGAAATCACAGTTCTCAATGCTTTAGTGACCTTATTTAATCAGTTGCCCTATCGGAAGGTTTCCCTGGAAAAAGTTGCCCTTAGCGGTACCTGGGTGGTGCCTTCCAGCCTCCTGACGCTGGTAGAACGTATTATACGCACCACAATTGCCTCGGAAAATCAGCCCTTGGCCATTAGGATACAGGAAGAAAAAGAGCACATTACGGTACGCTACAAACCCGAAGAGAAGCTACAACAACAGCTGGACCACCAGAGTATTACTGACCTCATACATACCTACCGTTTTTATAGCGCTGATCCGATACGTATTGGAATTGACCAGGAAGGGGCAAAAACCATACAACTACCAAAACTGAACTATCATGAAAGTAGCCATCCTTGAAGACGAACCGTTGGCAGCAGAAAAACTAAGTCGTTACCTGCAAAAATGCGATCCCATGATCGAGGTGGTTCAAGTACTGGAATCCCTGGAAAAAGCGATTCCCTGGATGCGGGAGCATAACTCCAGGATCGATCTCTATTTTATGGATGTGCAATTGACCGATGGGCTAAGCTTTGATATCTTTTCTGCCATAAAGATTGATAAGCCGGTGATTTTCACTACCGCTTTTGATGAATTTGCCATTGATGCCTTTAAAGTGAATAGCATCGATTACCTGCTAAAGCCCATTACCTTTACTGACCTGTCCACTGCCTTAAAAAAATTAAAATCCCTGCAACGACAGTTTTCGAGCGGGGAACAACTCGCCCCGGTAGTGAAGGAATTGGCGCGAAAAACCTATAAAGATCGTTTTCTAATACGCATTGGCAATCATATCAAAGCCGTATCAAGTCAGGATGTTTTAGTGTTCTATGCCGAAGGCCGGGATGTCTCCCTTATGAATACGGACGGAAAATCCTACCCGATCGACTTTACCATTGAGGCACTACTACCGTTGTTAGACCCCCAACACTTTTTTCGTGTCAATAGGAGTTGCATTGTAGCCCTGGACGCCATAGCGGATGTTGTGATGTACTCCAGCCGGCGTTTGCGGCTCTACCTCAAACGACCTTTTGAAAAGGAAATCGTGGTAAGCCGGGAAAAGGTCGTCGATTTTAAGAAATGGTGGGGAGGTAATTAAAGTAATCCGGTTTCTTGGAAAATTTATACCTTAGAAGAAACCGCCCATCCATGAAATACCTGTTGTTTTCCCTGATACTGTTGCTATTTTTTTCCTGCCAAAGCCCTATGAAATTTGATCGTGTCCTTCAGGACGCGCTCATTTACGACGGGAATGGTGAAACGCCTTATCGCGGGGATATTGGCATTTCTGGAGATACGATAGCCGCAATCGCTGCCGCTAATACTTTGGAAGGAAAGGAGGTAGTACCGGTAAATGGGCTGGCCACAGCCCCAGGGTTTATCAATATGTTGAGCTGGGCTAATGTAGCGCTGTTGGAAGACGGTCGTTCGCAAAGCGATATCCGACAGGGAGTTACCCTTGAGATCTTGGGGGAGGGACGATCCATGGGTCCTTTGAGTGAGGATATGAAACAGGAAATGTTGGAGAACCAGGGGGATATCAAGTTTGATATTCAATGGACAACGCTGGGCGAATACCTCCAATACCTGGAGGACAAGGGCGTTTCTACCAACGTCGCTTCCTTTGTAGGTAACGGCACCCTGAGACGACATGTGATCGGTTATGAAAATCGCCCGGCTACCCCAGCGGAGCTGGAGCAAATGAAGGTCTTAACCCGTCAGGCCATGGAACAAGGGGCAGTAGGCATTTCAAGTGCCCTGCTTTATGCCCCCAGCATGTATGCCAGCACCAAAGAGCTGATAGCCCTGGCTAAAGAAGTGGCCAAGTACGACGGCATGTATATTTCCCACATTCGGGATGAAGGGGATTACCTGCTGGAAAGCCTGGACGAGTTGCTACAAATTGCCCGAGAGGCCGGCGTCCGTTCCGAAGTGTATCATCTAAAAGCTTCAGCGCAGCGGAACTGGCAGAAACTCGATACTGCAATTGCTAAAATTGATTCGGCAAGAACAGCAGGCTTACCGGTTGGCGCAGATATCTATACCTATAATGCCAGTTCTACCGGAATACACGTGCAGCTGCCCGATTGGGCCCGGGAAGGCGGTATCGCGGCAATGTTGGAGCGCCTCGAGGATCCGCAAAATAGAAGAAAAGCCATTGCCGAACTCAAATTCCGCAACGCTCCGGAAACGATCTTGCTGGTAGGCTTCCGATCCCAGGAACTTCGAAAATACATCGGAAAATACCTTACGGAAGTTGCAGCGGAATGGGGGAGGTCTCCTGAAGAAACCCTTGTCGATCTAATTTTACAGGATCAGAGTCGTATCCAGGTGGTTTATTTTTCGATGTCTGAAGAGAACATCAAAAAGAAACTGGCGCTTCCCTGGGTGAGCTTTTGTTCTGACGCCGGTTCGTATACCAACGAAGGGGTGTTCATAAAACAAAGTACCCACCCCAGGGCCTATGGTTCCTTTATTCGTGTTCTAGGAAAATTTTCCCGTGATGAAGGAGTCATTGCACTCGAAGAAGGGATCCGGAAGTTGACTTCGCTGCCTGCCGACAATCTGAAACTGCAAAAACGCGGTAGGTTAGCTGTAGGGCATTATGCAGACATTGTAGTTTTTGATCCGGATAAGGTTACCGACAAAGCTACGTTTACAGATCCCCATCAATATGCCGAAGGGATGCTGCATGTATTCGTTAATGGAGAACAAGTACTCAAAAACGGGGAACATACCGGCGCCACTCCCGGTCGTTTTGTAAAAGGCCCGGGATTTCCTTAGCGATTCCCGGATACGAAGTGAGTGGCACCGTTCCCTTCGCTATTGTATCCGTTTACACATTCCCGGTTTTTGGCAAGGGATTTGTGGGATATTTTTGGAAGAACACAAAAAACAAGCTTATGAAAATGACCTCTCTTGCGCTATGCTGTACAGTAGTCTTCCTACTGTCGGGCTGCGGCAGTCAGAAAGTATCGTATACCCCCGAGGAAAAGGCACAATTAACCGAAATGGTAAATGCAAACTCGTTCCGTTTACGTGCCCAATGGGCCAACCCCATGGCCTCAACGAGCGTAACCGCTGTCCTCAATTCAGGACTATTGCTCCCTGGGAACAGTCCCAATCGGATTGATATCATGTCAACCACCGCCTATTTGGAGATAGGCCCGGATAATGTTAGTGCGCAGCTACCGTATTACGGAGAACGCCAAATTGCCAATACGTACAACCCAACAGATGTAGGCATCCAGTTTAAGGGGGTACCGGATGATCTTAAAATTGAGTACAACGAAAAAAAAGATACGTATTCTTTTTCTTTCGATATTGTTAACGATCTCGGCGAAGGATTTAACGTTAACGGTACATTGTTCCCCAATTTAAGAACTATCTTTTACGTTAATAGTACCCAGCGCTTCACCATAGGATATGTCGGAGTGGTAAGGAATACGGAAAAAGAAGAGTTACAGTGATGAAAATGGTAAAAATATACCCTTTGTTGGGAATTTGTCTCGTTTTGATAACGGGGCATTGCCAAGCCCAAAGTGTATTTACAGGAACCTTTATGACACCCAACGCAGCAGTAAGCCTGCAGTTAAAAGCCATGGATAATGAATTGCACGGTTTGTTGGTATCCACCGAGGGGATGTACGCCTTAAAAGCCACTACGACCTCGAATACGATCAACGGCACCGTATTTACCAATGTGGGGAACTACTCGTTTACAGGACAACCCATGCAAGGCGGACTAAGCATTGTCTCCGAAGGGGTGACCTATAGCTTTTACCAAACGTCGACTGAGCATCAATTGGGCGGTGTGGACCTTAGGCCGTATTTTGGGGATACTACCACTGCACAAACGCAAACGCAAAACAATACTAATACTACTGCAACGAATACCTCAAATCCGAACTATTCGGCATCGGAGCAGGAAATCTACAACTATATTGCCGGGGGGCAATTGGTCTATTATAACCGGACATCCTATCTCAACGACAGCAGGGCCAGTTCCCTGACCTATGTGAATTTTTGTGCCGATGGCCGTTTCAGTCTAAATTGGGATGGTGGCTTTAGTGTAGAAGGAGACTATGGAGGAGACTATGCCGGGAATGCCCATGGCGTGACCCGGGGCAATACCTTTGGCACCTGGCACCTGGAGAACCGGCAGGGCACCTTAATGGGGGTCTTAAATTTTGCTGACGGCACACAAAATGTGTATAGGATCAATCAGCAGTATCTGGCGAAAGGAAGATGGCGCATTGGGAATACGCAATATGCTTTTGTACGGAATAAAGCTGTTTGTAGGTAATCTTTGTTTTTTCCGGTTCAAAAATCGGATTGATCCTTCTGGTTCGAATCTTGGCAATGTATCAAGTTGTTTTGTTCATTTTGTCTTGAAACAAAATCCTTCGACTACGCCTGCCCGATGTTCAGGCGGGCTCAGGATAAACCAAGCCAATACCTGCCTGCATGCCAAAGGCATGTAAACCGGCAGGCAGGATTCAAGAAGATTTCAAGGAAATTTTTGTGATTACATCACAAAACCGCTGATAAATCTGATCGCTATATGCTCTTTTTTGCAAAGCAAAACGCACTTTCGCTTGATTTACAGCTATTTCTGTGAAATCTTCACCTCTATCACTGTTAATTAGGTCTCCTGTGCTTTTTCACTATTCAAAAAGGTCTTTCCCCTTTTTCTCTGCCAAATAAATAGGGTAGT
>JANQHL010000286.1 GCA_028277085.1 Flavobacteriaceae bacterium | reverse complement strand
GTAGTCGTCCATATCTACATTTGTTATTTTCTGCGTTACTTTGTTTACTACCTTGAAGCGTGCCGAACCGGAGCGGCTTCTTAACATCATTCTCCAACTCAAACGATGGCCTTCTTCTGTCCAGAGCACGTCGTCCTGAATAAGGTGGTGTCTGAGCGGTAACAGGAGTTGAATAAGTAGATAACCACAAAACAAACCGGTGATCCAATTGTGGTATTTGGGAAAAGCAACCGAAGTAGGAATAGTAATCGACTTCTTTTTTAAGAAAATGTTTCGGATGGTCTGGGGCTCAAAAAAGAATACGCAAAAAGCGAGGGATAAATACGGGAAAATACCAATCCTAAAAACATAACTGTTAAACAAATGAAAGAAGATGGAAAATCCAAAAGCTAGCTTACGCGTAGGTTTCCATAACAGTGCCGGGATAACAAGCAGATCGAAAATGATGCCAAAAACCGCTATCGCCGTATGCACCCATTTTTCCTGCAAAAATCCGCCAATCAACCAGTAGTCTTTTTTTCCTCGCATGAGGATCTCTATAATACTGAAGTCCACCCAATCTCCGTACATTTTTGCTATGGACGCGTAGGAGTACACTATAAACAATTGCCCTATGATAAGCCATCGTATCCAATTGTGCATCCAATCGCTTTTAATACCAGGGTTTAACCGGGCATCTAAGGACAAATTGCGATTGGCCGGAAGCAAGGCCATCATAAATGCCAAAAGCATTAACAGGTAGTAGTGATTATTGTACGAGGTTTTTTGCATGAGATATACCCCAGCCCACATAAAAGCAAAGGAAAAGGCACTAAATCGGTATTTGTAGCCGAGGGTCACCAGAATGCCAAAAATTCCCATCAGTACAAAATAATAGTACATCCCATCTCCGGGAAGTGGTTGCAACCACTCAAAACCGATAAAGTTAAACGTAAACTTGGGCTCAATAAATGTCCGTCTCACCCATCCGGTACTGATAGCGCCAAAGGCCTCTGCGCAAATGAGTATTCCATAGAATACCCGAAACACCACTAGTTGGGCATTATCGATTTTTTTGAAAAGGAAGTTTTCAATCGTTTTCATTTTGGAAAAATTCTACTGCCTTGGCTTGATCTTTTTTTAACTGCTCTACAAGAAGCGCAACGGAATCAAACTTATGTTCATCCCGAAGCTTTTTGAGCAAACGTACCTGTATCTTTTTGTCGTAAAGACTTTCCGTCCAATTAAAAATATGGGTTTCAATACTTTGTACTTTTCCTTCCACTGTAGGGTTGTACCCTATATTCATCATTCCGTTTACTACCTGTCCCTCGATCGTTCCTTCAATAAGGTACACCCCGTTTTTTGGGATCAGTTTATAGTTCTCTTGAATCGCCAAATTAGCGGTTGGAAACCCCAATTTTCTACCCAAACCCTTTCCTTTTACAACCGTTCCGGATAGGAGATATGGATAACCAAGATAAGCGTTGGCAGTCGCAACATCTCCTTGAAGCAGTGCATTTCGTATTTTGGTGGAACTCACAGAAACCTCCGCCACTTCCTGAGCAGGTATTTCTTCTACCGTGAAATTATAAGTGGATCCGAAACCAACCAGATCTTTGATGTTGGCATTTCGGTTTCTTCCAAACCTGTGATCATACCCTATAACAACACTTTTTACGTTAAGTTGATTCACAAGAATATCCCGGACAAATTCTAAAGCCGTAAGTCGGGAAAAGGACTTTGTAAAAGGGTGGACAATGAGGTAGTCCACTCCCATTTGTTCCATTATCGCTTTCTTTTCTTCCAGCGTATTCAACAACCTTATGCCGGAATCTTTTTGTAGGATCATTCTGGGGTGTGGGAAAAAAGTAAGCACTGCAGATTGTAGTCCATACTTTTTGGCATTGTTTGTGAGGCGTTCTAGAATGCGTTTATGACCAATGTGTACTCCGTCAAAGGTGCCAATGGTTAGCGCTGTATTATTAGTTGTTTTGAATTGAGAAATGCCTTGGATTGTTTCCACAGAACAAAGAATAAAAGGCTTATTTTTGATTAATGAGGGCCCCTTTTTCAGATGAGAGCTAAGTTACATTTTGTTTTATCAATTACCATATTTTTTGGTTGGTTTTGCGGGTTTTCTCAAGGATACTGGCAACCCTTATCTGCAAATGTAGCTTCCGGAGCAAATTCAAAGCCTCTTGATCAAAATGAGTTTACCCTGGACAAGTCGCTTTTTGCCAGGGCTCTGAAAGCCGCATGCCAGGATACCGTAACAAAACTGTATTTTCCGGATAGGACGGGCAAATTGATTCCGTTCGCTGTTCGGGAGACCCCAGTTTTCCATCCGGAGCTGTCCAAGAAGTATCCGCAAATCCAATCGTTCACAGGAACCAATCCCGGACAACATTGTAAGGTACGTTTTAGCGTTTCTCCCAAGGGGATTAGTGCAATGCTCATCGATTATCAACAAGGCAAAACCTCTTTTGTGGAACCTTTAGACCATGTAGCTGGCCGTTACCATTCCCATGAAGCCACCCCTAGATCTAGGAAGTCAGGATTTGAGTGTAGTACAAAAGATGTTGCACTCCCTCATAAAAGTTCCCGGAATTTAGTGGATGACCAGATACTAACTACTTTTCGGATTGCAGTATCCACCACCGGTGAATACACAAATTACCATGGAGGTACTACTGCAGAGGCGCTCGCTGCAATAAATGCGACCTTGACCCGGGTCAATGAAGTATTTGCAACCGATCTAGGAGTGCAATTACAGTTGGTGGCGAATAACGATCTGGTAATTTTTACGAATGCTGCAACGGATCCCTACAACGGTAATTTAAATGCCCAGGTCCAAAGCACCTTGACATCAGTCATAGGTGAAGCGAATTATGATGTAGGGCACTTGTTTCACTTCGACAACGATAATGGAAATGCTGGGTTTATAGGATCGGTTTGTGTAGACAACCGCAAGGGAAGTGCTTTTTCCTCTGCTTTAGTGCCGGAAGGGGACCTTTACGATTTGGATTATGTGGCCCACGAATTAGGGCATCAATTTGGAGCTAACCATACCTGGTCTTTTGAATCAGAGGGGACAGGAGTACAGGCAGAGCCCGCTAGCGGAACCACTATAATGGGATATGCCGGAATTGTGGAAGGAAATAACGTTGCTCCTAATGGCGATGATTATTTTCATCACAATAGTATAGCGCAGATTTCCAATTACCTTGAGACGATATCTTGTGGGCAAACCGTAAGCTTAGCCAATAGCGCTCCGGTGATAGTACCACAGGATAACTATGTAATTCCCAAGGGGACAGCTTTTTTATTATCGGCCAATGCTACCGACCCGGAGGGAGACCTCCTTACGTATACCTGGGAGCAGATAGATGATGGGGTAGTTACAACGGACACCTTTGGGCCGGAAAATGTTTCAGGGGCAAATTTTAGATCACTACGGCCTTCCACCAGTCCAGAACGGTATTTTCCTCAACTTTCCCGGGTGTTAGCCGGGGAATTGGAACAGGAAAATCCGGGAGAGAATGACGCATGGGAAACGGTTGCTAGCGTTGAACGCCTTCTGAATTTCGCACTAACGGTTCGGGATAATAACCCGGTAGGCGGACAGGTAGCTTCGGACTCTGTAGAAATAAGAGTTGTCAATGCGGCAGGTCCGTTTCAGGTGAGCTCTCAAAATAGCAGTGAAGTGTATACGGCAGGAAGTGTTCAAGAAGTCACCTGGGAGGTTGCCAATACAGATAGCGCACCAATTAATACCCAAAACGTGGATGTGCTGTTGTCATTGGACGGCGGTGTAAGCTTTCCTATTATACTCGGCGAGAACCTACTGAATAACGGGGCTACAATAGTACAGCTTCCCGGACAGGCTTCTAATCAAGCCCGCGTAATGGTTAGGGCAACAAATAACGTTTTTTTTGCGGTGAATAGCACTGATTTTACTATTGAGGAAGCCGCAGTGGTACTTAATTTTGAAAACGCCAGTTATTCCGTATGTACGCCGAACGACCTTATTGTGCCTTTTACTTATGAGACCTACGGAGGATTTTCGAGTACAATGAATCTTACTGTGAATGCTCCAGTGGGAATTAGCGGCAACTTTTCACAGGCTTCAGTGAGTGCCAACGGCACTGAAATAGATCTTACTTTGGGAAATTTTGCTGGTGTAGCAGCCGGTTCCTATCCAGTGGAAATTGTGGCATCGGATGGTACTGTTTCATTTTCTACCACTATTGAAATCCATGTATTTGAGGATGCTTTTGAAGCGGTTGCACTTCAATCGCCTTCAGATTTGTCCGTAGGGACTCCGGTAAATCCGGAATTTGACTGGATGTCTCAGATAAATAGCTCCGAGTACGATATTGAAATTGCAACGGATGCGACTTTTGCGACTATTGTAGAAACTGCTACCGTCTTTTCCAATAACTATAAAAGCCAATCCCTAAGTGCGGAAAGCTCCTATTTTTGGAGGGTAAGGGCTAGAAACGGTTGTGGTGAAGGGGCATTTGGAACGCCATTTAGTTTCACCACTTCAGTGGTTAATTGCACCTCTTTTGACAGCACGGACCCACCACAGGAGATTTCGGCAGAAGGGACCCCAACCGTGAGATCGGCAATTTTCTTTTCGCAGGATTTAAGCATCGCAGATGTCAATGTTAGCTTAGAGGTATCACATACCTACTTAGAAGATTTGATAGTTCGTCTTATCGCTCCCTCCGGAACACAAGTGGTATTGATTTCCAAGACCTGCGGAAATTTGAATAACATAACAGCAGTTTTTGATGACGAAGGGGAACCGATCTCTTGTAGTGGTAACCCCGCTATATCTGGGGTAGTTCAACCCCTGGGGTCACTTTCCGCATTACAAGGAGAGTCTACCTTTGGCGAATGGATCCTTGAAATAGAAGATACGGCCGCCTCTGATGGGGGCTCTCTGGATGCATTCGCTATGGAATTCTGCGTAGAAGGTATCTTAAGACCAGATGATGATGAAGATGGGGTTTTTGACGATGGGGATGACTTATGCCTAGGTACACCAAAAGGTGTTCCGGTGGATACTTCAGGATGTCCGATCAACAGTTTTTCACCTTCCAATTTTGCCATCTCAATCCAAAGTGAGGCTTGTCGTGACAGTAATGATGGGGCTGTAAATGTGGTTGTTGAAGATACCTCGTTAATCTACACCGCAACATTACAAGGGAATGGGGTTGCTATATCCGAAGAATTTGAGGAAGCACAGGATTTTCAAAATCTCTCTGCAGGATCCTATTCGCTTTGTATAACCGGAACTAATGGAACGGATAATTATCGAGAAAGTTGTTTCGAAATTGTGATTAATGAACCCGAACCCCTTGCGGTTCTGGCAACACTTGAAACTGAAGAGCAACAACTACACCTACAGTTGTCCGGAGGGGCGCTGTATTTTATTGAATGGAATGGTGAGTTGGTCCAGACTTCCGAACCACAAATCGCCCTGAATATGAATGCCGGTGCTAATCGCTTAAAGGTCTCCACAGGTTTGACCTGTCAGGGAGTTTATGAAGAAACGTATTTCATATCGGATGCTCCTATTGTGTATCCCAATCCGGTATCCTCAATGCTATCAATTGCTTTGAGATGGTCGGTAACCGAAGTGGGGATTAAGGTTTACGCAGCCAATGGAGCACTAGTATTGGATACCTCGAAACAAGTGGATACGGAAACGTTACAGTTGGACATGTCATCCCTTTCCAATGGTTTATATTATTTGGTGGTTGAATCCGGTGAGCGACGCTACGCTGGGAAAATAATGAAAAGATGATGCGATTTTTAACAAGTATGATGGCAATAGCACTACTAATTGCTTGCGGAGGAGACGACGATGGGCCACCGCCTATTCCGGGAGAAGCCATTTTAGTGTTTCCGGAGCAGAATTCTGAGTGCACTACGGGGATTGATGTAACTAGCACCTCAAGCCAGGTGATTTTTGAATGGCAACCTGCACAAAATGCGGACAGCTATACGATAACAGCCATCAATTTATTTACTAATGTGCCACAGACTACCACCACTACAGGAACGACTGCTGCACTCACGATTGAAAAAGGGGCTCCTTTTTCCTGGTCTGTAAGCACTTCCAATACCGAATCCAACGAAACAACCGTAAGTGATTCCTGGTTGTTTTACAACGCCGGATCTCAAACCAGCTATCCCCCTTTCCCTGCGCAGATAATTGTGCCAAAATCCGGCGCTACGGTTCAAAAAAATGCTGATAATGAAGTTATACTGCAATGGCAGGGAGCAGATGTAGAAGAGGATATAGCGACTTTTGAAGTATATTTTTCTGATCAAAACCCTCCTGAGACCTTACTTATAACAACAGGTAGTGAAACATCAGAAGCTTCAGCTACGGTCGTATCCGGAATTTATTATTGGAAAGTGATTACAGTAGACTCGGTGGGGAATCGGTCTGACTCCGGAGTATTTGATTTTAGGGTCTTTTAACCTAGGTTCCGTTAAACTGATTCATAGTATTTTTTGCTCCTGCAAAAACGAAAGAACGAATAAGTTCAGTGCTTCTTTTCATCCGTTCAGGTAAGGCCTGCTTTTCTTCTTCGCCCCAGTCTCCAAGTACATAATCTATTTGTCTTCCCTTAGAAAAATCGGCTCCAACACCGAACCGAAAGCGATGATATCGCGTGGTATTCAAAACTTGCTGAACGTGTTTTAGACCGTTATGGCCCCCATCACTACCTTTTGCCTTTAAACGTAGGGTGCCAAAGGGTAAATTAATATCATCTGTGATTACCAGGATATTCTCCAGGGGTATGTTCTCCTTATTCATCCAATAGTTCACGGCTTTTCCGCTTAGGTTCATGTAAGTGGAAGGTTTTAAGCAGAGTACTGCCCTTCCCTTATGTTTAAAAGTGCCAATTGCCCCTAGCTTAGCGTCCATAAATGTAAATTCCTCTTCATGGGATAAATGATCCATGATTTGAAAGCCTACATTATGTCGGGTTTGAGCATATTTCTCGCCGATATTACCCAGGCCGATAATCAAGAATTTTTTCATGGAATCAATTTCGGTAAGAACTCGGTGGGATCTTTTTCCAAAAAAACGTAACAACGAAGAAAGCACATTGCAGAGTTTGGCCTAAAAATACAAAAGCACCTGCAACGAAATAGTGCAGGCGCTTTATATATTTTGAGATTATAATAATTAGCTATTCTTCTGCAGGCGTTTCAGTTGCTGGAGCTTCACCACCCTCAGCTACTGCACCTACTTCTTCCTCTTCCTCTTCCTCTTCTTCTACCACATTTCGTGAGGCTTTCACTTGTACTACGGTAATATTGTCCGGATGCATGATGGTATAGTCACCGGCCCTCAGGGTTTCAACGGCTATTTTACCTCCGATTTTTAATTTGTTAATGTTCACCGTAATTTCATCAGGTAAAAGTTCGGGCAATGCCTTGACGGAAAGTTTTCTTTTACGGAACAAGAGACGACCACCGTTTCGTACCCCTGGAGAGTTCCCTTCCAAACGTACGGGGATATTCATGGTTACCGGCTTGTCCTTAAACAGCTGGTAAAAATCCATATGGAGGATTTTATCTGTAACCGGGTGAAATTGAATATCCTGCATCACGGCTTCAAATGTCTCACCGTTTTCCAATTCAATTACTGCTGTATAGGCATTTGGGGTATACACCAGTTCTTTGAATGATAGCTCATCTGCTGAAAAGTGCATTGGCGTTTCCCCTCCGTACAACACGCAAGGGACCTTTCCAGCATTGCGTAAGGCCTTGGTAGCTACCTTGCCCACGCTTTCTCTTTGGGATCCTTTGATTGTAATTGACTTCATTTTTTCAATTAAATATTATTACTAATTTTTATCGAATTGCCCAGAACGTATTTTAAGCCTGAGCGTAGTCGAAGGCTACATTATGAATTTGGAAGATATTGAGGTGTTATGATGCACTCTGTGCATCACATCGGCGAATAGTTCCGCACAACTCAATACCCTTATTTTTTTACTGTTTTCAACACTAGGAATAGAATCTGTAATGATCAATTCCTGCAATTTGGATTGTTCTATGCGCTTGTACGCTTTTCCTGACAATAGCCCATGCGTAGTTATTGCCCGAACGCTTAAAGCTCCCCGTTCCATCATCAAATCTGCAGCTTTGGTCAAGGTTCCTGCGGTGTCTACCAAATCGTCAACCAAAACCACGTTCTTGCCCTTAACTTCCCCAATCAATTCCATCTTAGCAATGACATTGGCTTTTGCACGTTGTTTGTAACAGATAACAACATCGCTCGCTAAGGCTTTGGAATACGCGTAGGCACGTTTTGAACCTCCCATGTCCGGGGACGCGATACAGAGATTTTCAAGATTCAGGCTTTGTACATATGGCAAAAACAAGGTTGAAGCGAAGAGGTGATCCACTGGTTTTTCAAAAAAGCCCTGGATTTGGTCCGCATGCAAATCCATGGTGATGATCCGGGTGGCTCCCGCAGTCTCCAACATTTTGGCTACTAGTTTAGCCGCAATAGGCACCCGCGGTTTGTCTTTTCGATCTTGCCGAGCCCATCCAAAGTACGGCATAACAGCGGTGATGTGCCGTGCCGAGGCTCTTTTTGCGGCATCGAGCATGAGTAACATCTCCATGAGGTTTTCCGGGCCGGGGTTAGTAGATCCTATGATGAAAATACGGGCTCCCCGTATGGATTCTTCGAATGAGGGCTGAAATTCCCCATCGCTGTATCTGGAAAACTTGATCTTCCCGAGATCTGCTCCATAAGCAGATGCAATCTTTTCACCCAAAATGGTACTTTGGGTGCAAGCGAAAATCTTCGGTTCAGGGACTTGATACGGCATTTTAAATCTTTCCAGTGATGGCCTATCGGATAGGCTATTCAAAAGCGGTGCAAATTTACACATTAATCCCGGTTGCAAAAGGATTATTGTAGGTATTTTGGTTTTGGGATTGAAATTATTTTTTAGCTTTGCAGTCCTATTTGCCGAAGTCCTGCCTGCCGGCAGGCAGGGGCGGAATTGGTAGACCTGTCTGCCGACAGACAGGCCTAACTACCGTTAGGCAGGCGCGCTGAAATTTTGAATTGATTGTTGTTTATGCCATATCCAGCTTACAGTTCAACTACATCTATGTTGGGATGACCAAAAATTTGAAAGAAAGGTTGAAGAGACACAATAATGGATGGGAGCGATCGACAAAAGCTTACATTCCGTTTGAATTATTATATTCAGAAGAGTGTTCAGATAGGCGTGTAGCCAGGGAAAGAGAAAAATATTGGAAATCTGGCATCGGAAAAGAAAAACTCCGAAGCTTAAGAGATAGAAAGGATCATAAATAGCCGAAGTGGCGGAATTGGTAGACGCGCTGGATTCAAAATCCAGTGGTAGCAATACCGTGTGGGTTCGATTCCCACCTTCGGTACCAGAAAAAAGCCGGGATGTAACATCTTGGCTTTTTTGTTTGGGTAAGACATAGATACGGCCTTTTGATTCTTTAGACTTTACCATTTTAAATGACGAGGAGGTTAAGAATTCCGAAATATCAACCTGAGGTATTTGAAAATACGAAGTGTCAATAAGCTTTTAAGATACCTTTGAAATTGATATAGCAGTACCATGACCCTTACGTTTTTTACGCTACTTTGTTTGGTTGGGCTGATAAACGGATTTTATTCGGGGTTCATGGGGACTGGTGGAAACATTATTTTAATCCCTGCCCTGGATCTGGTCCTGGTTCAGTTTGGTTTTGAAGGAGAGGAATTCGTAAAGTATAGTATTGCGCACTCTCTTTTTAATGGTTTCGCCGTTGTTTTAAAACAGTATCGGATTAAAAATTTGTATCCAAAAAAGATTTTTTGATTGGAATTTCTGCGGCCATGGCTGCCTTTATAGTTTTGGAATGGTTAAAAGTTTCTACGTGGTACTCCAAAACGTATTTTGATATCCTCTTTTTCTAAAAAGTGTCTTCCCTAAAATTACCCTACGTTTTTTCCTTCGGTAAGTGCTTTGGGCATGGTCCGAAAAAGTCCTTTTTCATTTTAGCAATAGTTCAGCGTACACAGGGAAATGGTCAGAAGGGTAGCGACCATTTTTGAGATCACTTAAGATTACACTTTTTAAAACTTGGAGTTGTGTGGCGTCAAAGAATATGTAATCAATTCGCCGAGTTACAGGTTGTTCCTCATCAAAACCGTTAAAAGTGCCCTGCGGCCCGGTGGTAGTATTTCCAGCGGCGATATGGGTGTCTGACAAGGTTTCCAAAATCAATTGAATACCTTCACTATTCGGTTCCAGATTGAAGTCTCCCATCAGAATTAATGGCAGTTTTTCAGGATTTAAAGCAGTAATATTTGACAGCATTAGTTTCGCACTTTCCAATCTTGCCACTTTTCCGCTGTGGTCAAAATGTGTATTGAACACAAAAAATCGACTTTTACTAGCTAAGTCTTCAAAAAGCCCGTAGGTACAAATGCGTTTTATGGAGGCATCCCATCCTATTGAAGGTTCTTGTGGGGTTTTCGAAAGCCAGAATGTAGCTTCGTCCAGTAGTTTTACTTTGGTGTGATCGTAGAAAATGGCAGTATATTCTCCTGCTTCCTTACCATCCTCCCGGCCTACTCCAAAATACGTATATGCTGCTAACTCCTTTTCCAGGAAATCTACCTGATGTTGTAACCCCTCCTGGATGCCCAATATTGCAGGAGCGTGGGTGTTAATCTGGGTCACGATCCTATCCTTCCTGTTATCCCAGTTATTCGGAACCTCCAAAGGATTATCGTATCGAATGTTATAACTCATCACACTCAATTGTTGACCCCGTACCCCTTCCGCAACAACTATGGCCAGCGCAAGAACCAAAAAACCTGCTTTGCTCATTCCAATGGTGTTCCGCGTAACTTTTTGAAATTTTCATAGGCCTTTTCCACCTTCTCGCTGGGAGCGCGTTCAAATTCCTTTTCAGTTACCTTGTAATGGACTTGTAAGGAATCCAATTTTACCTTCATGGTCTGTATTATGGTTTGGTAAGCTTCATTGTCTATTTTATTGTCCAATTCCCGGGGGTCATCTTCAAGATCATAAAACTCCCAAGTATCTATATCATCATAAAAATGCATCAGTTTATAGCGTTTGGTACTTACTCCATAGTGCTTTTTTACCATATGAAATGCCGGATAATCATAGTAATGATAGTAAATAATATCCCGAAAATCTTCTTCCTCTATGCTGTTGGTCAATAGCGGTACCAAAGATACACCCTGCATTTCCTGGCCGTATTCACCTCCTCCAGCGAAATCCAATAGGGTCTGGGCAAAATCAAGGTTTTGTACCAGTGCATCAATCTCACCGCCTTTTTCGATAATTCCGGGATATTGCATTAATAGCGGTGTCCTAAAGGATTCTTCATACATAAAACGTTTGTCAAACCAGCCCTTTTCACCAAGGTAAAAGCCTTGATCCGAGGTATAGATCACAATCGTATTTTCATCCAGTCCTGAAGCCTCCAAATAATCCAGGATTTCACCAACTCCTTCATCCACTGAGGCTACGGTGGCCAGATAATCCTGTAGATAGCGTTGGGCCTTCCAAAGCGCAAGCTCCTGTCCCTTTATATCTGAATTATGGAATGCATCATTTTTGGGCTGATAAGCGGTATGCCATGCGTTGCGTTGTTCCTCCGTCATTCGTTCAAAATCCGAACGCCAGGGGTTATTCGCTAATTCAGTACTGCCAAGGGCTTTGGTTAACTTCAGGTCATGTCCTTCATACATATCCCTGTAAATGGTTTGCTGCTGCTCTTTTGATGCTTGTTGTCCCTGATGCTGGGCGAAGTAGGTTGGTGGTATTGGTAGGTTTACACTATCATATTTGTTGGCATGACGCAATGCAGGCATCCAGTTTCTGTGCGGGGCTTTATGTTGGACCATTAGAAGAAAAGGCGCGCTATCTTTTTTCTGTTTGAGCCAGGAAAGTGCTTTTTCGGTGATGATGTCGTTGGCATAACCAGTAATTCTTATGGAGTCGCCATTATCGATAAAGTCAGGGTTGTAATAATTCCCCTGACCTTGCAGGACATTCCAATAGTCAAATCCTTGAGGCCAATCGTGTAAATGCCATTTTCCGACGATTGCGGTGGAATATCCCATTTTTTTCAGGTATTTAGGCAAGGTGGGTTGCGAACCGTCAAAACGTTCCCCGTTTTGTCTAAACCCATTGATATGGCTGTGTTTCCCTGTAAGGATAACGGCACGACTGGGGCCGCAAATAGAGTTGGTCACATAGGCCCGATTAAATTTTACCCCATTCTTCGCAATGCGGTCAATGTTAGGGGTTGGTGCGACGCTTCCAATTTCATGCCCATAAGCGCTTATGGCTTGGTAGGCATGATCATCAGCCATTATAAATACAATATTCGGTGTCGTCTTCCCCGCTGCTGCGGTTTCTTTTTCTTCACAGGCCAACATAGTCATTAGCAAGACGGGTAGCCAAAGGAATCTAGGGATTTTCAGTTTCATACTAATTAGTTGAGGATAAAAGAGCCGGAAAGTGTAGCATCGGAATTGCCGCCAACATACACTACAAATTCTCCGGGCTCAGCAACAAATTCCAGTTGGCTGTTATAAAATTTCAAATCATCGGGACGTATCGTTAAAGATACTGCTTTACGTTCGCCTTTTTCCAGCATCACTTTTTTAAATCCCTTTAGCTGGCGTTTGGGTGGGGTAATACTGCGTACTACATCCTGCAGGTAAAGTTGCACCACCTCTTCTCCTGCTAGATTTCCAACATTTTCTACCGTTACCGTTATTGTAATACTCTCGTCTGCGCCGATCTCCGATTTGTCCAACCTTAAATTGGAATACCTAAAAGAGGTATAACTTAATCCATATCCAAAGGGCAGTAAAGGTGTGTTGGGAACATCCAAATAATTTGTTTTAAACTTTTCGTATCCTCCCTCCGGATTGGGTCTTCCGGTATGCTTTATGCTGTAGTAGATGGGTATCTGACCCACATTTCTTGGCCAGGTGGCTGTAAGCTTTCCCGATGGATTGTAATGACCAAAAACAACGTCAGCAACAGCATTGCCAGCCTCCACACCCGGATGCCAGACTTGCAAAATGGCAACAGGCAAATCCATCTCTTCCGGTATGGTTAACGGACGCCCGCTCATAAGGATCAGTGCAACAGGCTTTCCGGTGGCCACCAACGCGCGAATTAATTTCTTTTGGCTTTCAGGAATAGAAATATCGGTTCTACTGGCCGATTCTCCGCTCATTTCGGTAGCCTCACCCACTACTGCAACCACAACATCAGAGGATTTTGCAAGATGCACAGCCTCTTGTAACATGGATTCGGTAGAGCGCTTGTCAATGACAATCCTGGGGCCAAATACATTGACTTTTTTGGCGAGCGCTTCATCATCGGTAACGTTGGCTCCTTTTGCATAATTTACTTCCGCATTGGGAGCTACATTTTTGAACCCCTCCAAAATGGTTACTGCCAGATCCGGGTTTCCCGTAGGTGCCCAGGTACCGAGCATATTTTTACGGCTATCTGCCAGGGGGCCTATTAAAGCAATTTTGGCATCTCTTTTTAAGGGAAGGATAGAATTGTGATTCTTTAGGAGTACAAAGGAACGGGTTGCCAGTTTTCGTGCAAGAGCCCGGTTTTCCGCTGTTAAAATATCCCTTTTCGGACGTTGGCCATCTGAATAGTGGTAAGGATCATCAAGTAATCCTGAACGGTATTTGGCTTCCAGAACCCTTCGACAAGCCTGCGTTATTTCCTCCTCCGTTATCTTGCCCTGCTCTACGGATTCCTTCAAAGTAGTCAGGAAGCCTTCTCCAACCATATCCATATCCAAGCCGGCTTTAAGGGCCAGAGCCGATACAGTTTGCAGATCACCGAGTCCATGTTCTGTCATTTCATTGACCGAGGTATAATCCGATGTCACAAAGCCATCAAAACCCCATCGCCCACGTAATAGCTCTGTCAATAACCATTTGTTTCCGGAGGCAGGAACACCATCGATGTCATTAAAAGAAGTCATGGCGCTGGCAACGCCTGCATCTACGGCGGCTTTGTAAGGAGGTAAATAGTGGTTAAACATTTTTAATTTGCTCATATCAACAGTGTGGTAATCCCGACCTGCCTGGGATGCACCATAGAGTGCCAGATGCTTTACACAGGATAACATGGTATTTGAGGCAGACAGATCATCACCCTGATACCCTTTTACCATTGCCGCGGCCACGGCAGCTCCCAAATAAGGGTCTTCACCAGCACCTTCGGCAATTCGCCCCCAGCGGGGATCACGTGCAATATCTACCATCGGCGAAAAGTTCCACATCACGCCATCTGCAGTAGCTTCCGTGGCTGCCATACGCGCCGCTTGTTCAATTAAACGCATGTCCCAGCTACAGGAGACACCCAGCGGAATCGGGTAAGTGGTCTTGTAACCGTGGATGACATCGGAACCTATTAGCAAAGGGATTTTCAATCGGCTGTGCGCTACGGCTAGCTCCTGCGCCTTACGAACCCGCTCTGGTCCTGCAACTCCAAACAGCCCACCTACCTGTCCTGCTTTGATCTTTGCTTCCACGTTTTCGCTGACTACCGATCCGGTGGCCACACCTCCTCCGGGGGTAAGGAGGTTCAATTGACCTATTTTTTCCTCTAAAGTCATTTGCGCCAATAGGGCTTCAACTTCGGAAATATTGGATTGTGTCTGTTCCTTAGAACTACAGCTAAGCAAGAGTTGAAAAAGAAAAATAGCGAAAACATATTTTCTTACAATCATATAACTATTAAGTAATAAAATCTCAGTGTTGTTTAACTTAATTCAATATTCAGTTGCTGTATTGAAATCCCAATTTCTCAAGACCCTGCCGCACATCTTCGTTTTGCATAAAAAGATTCCACAGGAGCTCCGTTCTGTGATTTTCAATCATGATGATTTGTGGGCCTTGATCGATAGCGAGATAGGCTTCAGCCACCCAAAAATTGTATTCCGGACTAAACGCATCGTAAAACCCGGCAGGGCCGAGCAATTTATCTTTATGTCTGTAAAAATAATGCATGGCTCTGAATGATTCCGTAGGCGTGTAGGGAATGGAACTAATGGCTGCGGTTGGAGATATCACCCCGGTATCGTTTGCCGGATGATGCGCGTTGTATCCAATACTCCCATCATTATTTCGGGTGTAGCTGGCAGTCAATCCCCAACAATCCTCGCCATAATCCTCGAAATTCTTCGGATTCTCTGCACAATAGCTATAGTTTATGTTGGAATGGTTAACATTTACGTTCCAATAATTCACATATTCATCGGAAAGCCCTCTGGGTTTCAGCCCTAAGTAGGAATAATGCGCCCAAAACAATGGCCCACCATACTGCTGGGCCCCAGGATGTCTGACCAGAAGGGGAAAGCCGTATTGGGTGTTGCCAGATTGAATCCCTCCATTAGAGGCCCAACCATTCGCATAGACCTCTTTTGAAATACTGTGATCCGGCGAAGCCGCTGCAAGGACATAAGCAATGAGTACCTCGTTGTAGCCTTTAAGTTCCAAATTGATCTGAAATCCAAAATTGGGGCTCCAATGCCAAAACAAGGCATTTTGGTTTTGCGTGTACCAATCCCATTCAACACCTTTCCAGAGTTCATCAGCCTGTTGCGCCAATACCTTTTCCTCCTGAGTGCCGTCTTTAAAATATTCTTTGACACAGATCAGGCCTTGGGTCAAAAAAGCGGTCTCCACCAAATCACCCCCATTATCCTGCGGGCTAAAAGGGATAACCGAACCATTGGTGCCATTGATCCAGTGTGACCATACACCATGAAAGCGATCTGCATTTTCAAGAAAGTCGAGAAGTGTCTGTAGTCTTTCCAAGCCCTGCTCCCTAGTGATATAGCCCCTTTCCATACCTACCAATAAAGCCATAAGACCAAAGCCTGTACCACCCGTTGCTACAACATTGGTGTCCCTGCCAGGTTCGTTCGGATGGTATCTTTCCCGAGCGCCGCCCGAGTTCTCCTCGGCAAAATCCCAGAAGTATTTGAAGGTTTCCTCCTGGATGAAATCCATCAATTCCTCATCGCTTATCGCCACTGTCTGGCCAGGGTCATCATCAGTGCTATCTTCACCAGGGATTTCGGTAGGAACCGGATTATAGGTGTAATCATCTCCACCACATGAGGACAGCAGCATTAAAAAAACCAAGAAGCAGGAAGCGGTTTTATACATCCAAATCTAAATGAGTACTTTGAAACCCCAGTTTTTTTAATCCTTTTTGTACCTCCTCATTGGCCATGAAAAGTTTCCACAACAGTCCACTCCTGTAGTTTTCAATCATAACCGGGATAGGCCCCTGATCAATGGCCAAATATCTTGGCAAGTACCAATTATGTTCAAAACTGAACGCATCATAAGGGCCGTATTTTCCAATAAGGCTGTCCTGCTCGGTATACATAAATCGTAAGAAAGCGAGACTCTCTTCGGGCGTATAAGGCATAGAGGCCAAAGCAGCAGTTGGGGAAATAACGCCAAGATCGCTATCCGGTCGATGCGCGGAATAAAATTGTATCGAATAGCTGGAGGTAAGTCCCCAACAATTTGCAGCATACCCCTGGTAACCGTTGGGATTTTCAGTGCAGTGCCGGTGATGGATTTTGGCGTGATTTGTATTCAATTTCCAATAATCGGCATATTGATCTTTTAGTCCTTTAGGGTTCAGCCCTAAATGGGAATAATGTGCCCAGAACAGCGGTCCAACCGGAGAAGCATCATGCTCGTAGTGGTCCAGTTCGGTCTCCAGGCCATAATAGACGGTATCTTTGGTGATCGCCCCATTTCTGGCCCACCCTTTTTCATACACTTCCTTATCGATGGGATGTGTGGGCGAAGCGGCGGCCAGAATATACATGATCAAAGCCTCGTTATATCCTCCCACGGGAAAGTTCATATCCCAATTGTGATTTGGGCTCCAATGCCAGTACAGTACCTTTTCTCCTCCTTTGGTATACCAATCCCATTCCACCGCTTCCCAAAGTCGTTGTATTTTTTGTGCGAGTTGTTGTTCGCGGGGGGTTCCTTCCTTAAAATACTCTTTTACTGCAAGTAGTCCCTGGATGAGAAAAGCTGTTTCCACCAGATCGCCCCCATCATCCTTGGCACTAAAGGGGGCGGTTTTACCACTGGGATGCAACCAATGGGGCCACGCTCCATGAAAACGGTCGGCTTTTTCCAGGAAATTCAAGGTCTTCTCAAACCGTTCAAGCGCTTGTTCCCGAGTGATGAACCCTCGTTCAATACCCACCAAAATACTCATTAAACCGAATCCTGAACCGCCAATGGTAATGATGTCTTTGTCATGGGATGGATAGATATTATCCAGGTGGATTCGCTCACGTGCAAGACCTGAAGTAGGCTCGGCACCGTCCCAAAAATAGTTGAAGGTCTGTCGTTGTACCCTATCCAGCAATTCTTCATCCGAAGATACGGATGTTGGCGTACTGTTGTCTGCTAACCTTTGATTTTCGTTAGTTTTTTGGCCATTGCACCCCGCTACTAAAGATGCAACGGCCAAGAAAACTGAAATTAAAACTAACCTCATTGAAAAAATTAACAACTAACTCAAACTTACTTTTGTATCAATAACTATCTCGTGAGCGTTTAATAACCGGGATTTTGTTCCAACACTCCATTGCTTAGATTTATTTGATTTTGCGGAATAGGGAAAAGTTCATGAATGCCATCGGTAAATTGAGTCCCATGTGCCCTGAGTACCTCTCCAGCTCTGCCCTGTCTCACCAAATCCAAGAATCGATCACCTTCCAAGGCAAGTTCTACCCGCCTTTCCCTCCATATCGCCATGCGTAGCTCACTTTGATCGGTTATGTTGACATCACCAAGACCCGCACGGGTTCTTATCCGATTAAGACTCTCTAATGCCGCTGCCGTATTGCCCAATTCGTTGTTTGCTTCTGCGTTCATCAACAGGATATCCGCAAACCGTAAAACCTTAATATTGGCATCGGCATTTTGCCTACAATTATTTCTTCTATGTTGTGCCTCCGGAATATAGGTTTTTTGATTGTATCGTGTAGGATTATCCGGATTGTTACCTGCAGTAATCAAATCGCCCTCCGGAGTGGTCTCGCCGACAAACAATATTGTGGCATCCATTCTCAGATCACCAGGTTCATAGGCGTTTACTAAATCTTCTGATGGAGAATTAAATCCCCAGCCAAACTGTCCACGTACCCCTTGATGTTGGCCATATTGAGAATCTGCCTGGCAATTGCCGTCTGCTGTAGACTGCACTTCAAAAATCGACTCCACATTGTATTCATTTTCCGGACGAAAAAATTGGTAATAATCGGGGTAAAGTTCATATCCTAATCCCTTTACCTCTTCGGTCAATGATAACACTTGAGCCCAATCACCCCTGTACATATAGACCTTTGCCAAAAATCCCGTGGCTGCACCACGAGTGGCTCTGCCCACATCATTTGCGCCATACGAAACTGGTAAATCTTGTGCAGCAGCAGCCAAATCCGCAATTAAAAAATCGTATACTTCATCCACGGTGTTTCTTGGGATATTGTAAACCCCATCTTCTGGTAAGGTTTCGTATATCGGAACACCTCCAAAGGCCCTGACAAGATTAAAATAATGATATCCTCTAAAGAATCGAGCTTCGGCCAATAATCTTGTTTTCAGGCTTTCATCCATATCAATATCCAGAACATTCGCCAATACTTGATTGGCAAAGTTGATACCCCTGAATTGCCCTGTCCAATAATTGTCAAAGAGAAAGGCAGAGGAGTTGAATGTGAAGTTATTGAAATCGTTTAAAAAAGCGGCATCCCCGGGATTGCTACCTTTGTCAGAATCATCAGATGGTATCTGTAATACTCCCGTATATGGGAAGCCAGAGGTAAACCATTCTATTTGATAGGCATATATTTGGTTTACTGCCTCCAAGGCATGTTCCTGGGTTACGAAGAATTCCTCTGCTGGTACAGCATCTTCTAAAGGAATTTCCAAAAAGTCATCGTTGCAACCTATTGTTGCCATCAATAAAAAGGCAATTATCAATTCTCTTTTCATGATTTTTATTTTATATAATAAGCAATTCATTATTAAAATTTGATGTTAACACCTAGATTATAGGTTGCGGCCAAAGGATACACATTGTTGTCAATACCTCTATTAACGACCGTGCGTTCTGGGTTGTTAATCTCAGCATCTATGTTATCATTGGCTCTATTAATGTTTTCAGAAGTACCGTTTATTTCGGGAGAAAAGCCGTTATAGCTGAATAGGGTCAGTGGATTCTGTGCATTGAAATAGACCCGTAGACTCTTCCATAGTGGTTTCTCGCCAAAAATAGTATTGGGTAGTGTATAGCCCAACTGTATGGTTCGTATTCTGAAATAGTCCCCTTTCTCTACATAAAAATCACTTGGTCTTGAGGAGTTTTGGTCTGAGTTCGGTGCCGGATAATCATTTATATTGCTACCCGGAGTCCAGCGGTTCTCAAAGAAATCCAGATCCCAACTCTCATTACCAAATCGGGCATTACGGTTAAAATTATATATCTCATTACCGGCCACTCCCTGAAAATCCATGTTAAAGTCAAAAGCTTTGTAATTAATGGCAAAACCAAAGCCATAAGTAAAATCTGGAATTGGACTTCCCAAAAATGCTTTGTCATCCTCACCAATCAGGCCGTCATTGTTCAAATCACGAAATTTAAAGGCCCCTACCGTTGATCCAAGTTCAGTCGCCTCCGCCTCAGTTTGAATAACCCCATCGGTAATAAATCCATAGTAAGCACCGACTTCTTCTCCTTCTTCTAGACGAATAATGGGATTTCCAAATAATGCATCGCCGGTATTCAGAAAGGAAGCACCTAAGATTTCCGTAATTTCATTATTGATAGCGGTTACGTTTCCATAAATGCTGTAGCTGAAATCATCGGAAATGGTTTCAGACCAGTTCAAGGAAGCCTCAATACCGCTATTTTTAAAACTACCTGCATTGGTTAACAATTCACTGTTGGTAGCCCCAGAAGATGCTAATTGAGAGATTCTGAAGACAGCATCATTTGTTTCCCGATTAAAATAATTGACTTCTCCACTCAATTTATTGTTAAACGTTGAAAACTCAACTCCAAAACCGTATTCTTCCACAATCTCCCAAAAAATACTCGGATCGGAAAATTCACCAATAGAACGGCTAGGAACTGCTTGGTCTCCAAAAAACGTAACAGTTGGCGTGGAAGCCGTTACGTCAAACCCCCTGGGAACGTTTGCATTACCCAACTGCCCCCAATTGGCTTTTAATTTCAAGAAATCAAAACCTGAATTTTGCATAAAAGATTCGTTGCTGATTACCCAACCCACACCTACAGAAGGAAAGATTTCGGTGTTGTTGTCACTAGGGAAACTAGAAGAACCATCCCGTCTGACAGTGGCATTTAATAAGTATTTATTGTCAAATTTATACTGAAGCCTTCCAAAAAAAGATTGGAACCTGATTTTTGAACCTTGGTCGTTTACCTCTTCAGTATCTGCATTTCCCAAATCCAAAAACAAGACCGCATCATCCCCATTAAAATCCACCTCATTTGCAAATGCTTGCATTCTAAATGATATACGTTCTTCTTGGGAGAATCCTCCCAGTAATGTGACATCATGTTTACCAAACGTTTTGTTCCATGTAACCGTGTTTTCCCAGAGCCAATTGTCATTTTCAAATTGGTTCCTTTCCAATCTACTTACGGGACTTTGTTGTGCATCACTTACAAAAAACTCTGGGGTATACCTGAAATTTCTACTGGAAGAGAAATCCCCGGAAAAACTCACGCGTACCTGTAGATCTTCAATAGGTTTGATTTGGGCATATACATTAGAAAGCACCCGATTGCCCTGAGCCTGGCCCCTAAAAAAATCCAGTGTAGCCCTAGGATTACCTAGATTGCCAACCTCTATGGGTGTGCCATAAGAACCATCCGGATTTATAGGATTGAAAAAAGGAGGTGCGATATAGGCCTGACGAAAAGGTTCATTTACAAGATTGTTATGAGTATCCGTATAGGCAATTGAACCTCCCACGGTAAAATGATCGCTCAAATCAATATCAAGCCCGATCCGACCGGTAATCCTCCTAAAATCATCCCCAGAGTTAATACCATTTCCGGCATCCAAAAGCCCTTGTTGGTTAAAGTATCCCAAACCTATGTAGTATCTGGTTTTTTCAGAAGAACCGTTTACTGAAATATTATGGGATGTGGTGACAGGCGCATCCCGTAATATTTCATCGAACCAATCGGTATTACCATCAAAATCATTGGGGTCCAGTCGTACATCCGATCCCTCAAAAGCCTGTTTCTCATTAAAGAGCTGTATATATTGTTCTGTATTAACCAAATCCGGAATATTGGTAGTCCTTTGAAAGCCTACAAAACCGTCATAAGTGACGGATGTCCGCGCTTCCCCAACGGTCCCCTTTTTGGTCTTAATCACGATAACTCCATTTGCCGCCCGTATCCCATAAATGGCCGAGCTGGAAGCATCTTTCAAAATGCTCATACTTTCAATATCCGCTGGATTCAGATATTCAATATTATTCGTAAGAACCCCATCAACCACATATAAGATGTCCCCATTAGTGACACTTCCTACCCCTCTGATTTGAACACTTGGCGCCGCTCCAGGCCGTCCGGAGTTGGTAATATTCACACCAGCAACCCTCCCCTGGACTGAGCTCAGAGGGTTAGCATTGGGCTGGTTGGCGACCTCATCACCAGTGACTACTTCGATAGAACCGGTAATATCTTCCTTTTGTTGAGTACCGTACCCAATTACAACAACCTCATCCAAAGCCTGAGTGTCTTCCTGAAGTGACACGTTAACAACGGATTGACCATTGATGCTAACTTCCTGTGGACTAAAACCGATATAGCTGAATACCAATACTCCATCTGAGGGGACATCAGTGAGTGTATAATTCCCATCAAAGTCCGTTTGGACTCCTGTTGTAGTGCCTTTAAGTACTACATTAGCACCTGGCAGTGGTTGCCCTTGATCATCTGTTACCGTTCCAGAAACCGCAATGCCATCCTGAGCGAACACTACCATTTGAAACAATAAAAATAAGATTAATAAAACACCGCTCTTAAATTTCATAATTGTTTAAAAATTGAGTTAGATTCTTACTAATGTAGCAATACGAGCATCTTTTTAACCATCCTGGCAATACATAAAAATTACATCATACTACAACGTTTTCGGAAAACTACATTTACAAAGGCTTAACAGTAGTGTTAGCGTAAAAAGAGAAAGAATTTTTAACAGAGTGATGTAGTGATGATGTACCGCTGTTTTCGCTATTTTTTGGCCTTCTTAGCCTTACAAAAATGGGGTTAAAAAGTAATTAGGAAGTTAGATAAGTTCTTCGAAGTGTCAATTTCCAACTTTTTCCTAAGCCTGTAACGATGTATCTCTACCCCCCGAATTGAGATAGCCATTAAAGGAGCAATTTCCTTGGTGGAAAGATTCATTTTCAGATAAGCGCAAAGTTTTAGATCTTTTGGAGTAAGATTGGGATATTCTTTCAATAACCGCTCAAAAAAATCATCGTGAAGTTCCTTGAAATTAACTTCAAATCTTTTCCAATCTTCTGTATCCTGAATGGAGTTGTCGAGTTTTTTGATGAATGAACGGTACCGCTGTGAATTGGAGAATTTCTCTTTATTGAGCACCAACAGGTTCTTCAATTCTAAAATCATTTCGTTTTTCTTGGCAATGTTCAAGGTTGTACTCGCCAGTTCATTTTGTTTGATTTTTACTTCTCTCGCTAGTTTTTCACGTTCAAGTACCGCTAACTTTTCTTCTTGTTCTTTTTTTAATTTGAGCTCCAATTCCTGCTGTTTGCGTTGTAATTTTCTTCGATTGTACCAGCGTACCACAAAAATAACGGTAAGGCTCAAGGCCAGGTATACGGCAATCATTACATTGGAAAGGAACCAAGGGCGCGCTATTGTAAAAGCTACGATAACAGGTTCTGACACTTCGTTGTCCATGCCTACTGTAACAACCTCGAGTTGATAGGTGCCATGAGGGAGATTCTGAAATTGTATGATGCCATTTTCGGCATATGCTGAATACATCTCCGCTCCCTGTAGCTTGTAGCGGTAACGCGCTTGCATCAGTTTCGGAGCTGCTACTTGTACTATGATCATTCGTGAGCTGGGATAGCGCATTACGACATTAGTTGAAGATGGGGGGTACAATTGCCTTTCATCCTTGATCAATGTGATGACGGGCTTAGGCAATACCACGCTGTCCAGTAGCTGTTTTAAGTTGTTGGGCTGTAATTTGGCAAAGCCATCATTAAGTGTTGCTAACAGCGTATTATCCCCTGTACGAATCATTTTTTGGGAGTCCGGAGCCAATCTTTGTCGTAGCGGTAAATCCGTTATCAACAAACTATCCGATTTTAGATCTGTACTAATTACTTTCTTGTCACCGTCACCCTCTACAAACCAAAAATGATCGTTATCTACCAAAAGCAGTTCTTTACTATTAAACCTTTGGAACTCATTAAAGATGATAACTTCATCTTGTATCGCATCATATTTGAACCATTTTCCTTCACTATAAAAGACAATTTGGTTTTTGATTTTGTAAATCTTTATGTTGTATTCGCTCGGCGCTCCCCTATCGTTGTAGCTTTCAATTTTTGAAACAGCACTGTACTCATTATTAAGATGGACCCTGTATAACCCCTTGTAGGGATGTGCCGCCCATAGTACGTTGGGACTCTCAAAGCAAAGTTGCTTCACTGGAAAATCTATTCCTTGTAACCTGTTTACTGCCCATTCCCCATTGGAATCCTTTCGGAAGCTGGCCAGGCCATTATAGGTGCCCTGGATATAGGTGTTGGTTTGTTCAGGTACTTTTTTGATTTCATACCCTCCCGAAACGTCGGATATTTTAGTAAAGCTGTTATTGTTGATGCTATACGTTCCTGTATTGTGCCCGCAAAACAGATCCCCTCCTACCTTTTCTAAATCCCAAACATGGCCAAGAGATCCATTGACGAATTTCAGATCATTATCCTCAAAATAGAAAACGCCTGTATTGCTTCCCAGATACAGCCTGTTTTCATGTTCAACAATGTCATAGACCATTCCTAAAGCGCCCGAGTAATCTGTGTAATACGTTATTGGCGAGTTGAGCCTCGCCCTTGCAATTCCATTATCCAGCCCAAGCCATAACTGATCCTGGAACCGTGCCATTGAAAGGACCGTATTGTTTTGTAAGCCAGATGCCTTGTTAAGTATCTTAAAGGTATTTTGGGCCAAATCCAGCAGGTAAACCCCATTTTTAATAGTGCCAAAGGCAACCTTTTCCGGGCTTAACACTAACATTTTGTTTAGTTGGTGCTGCTTTAGATCATCAGTAATTACCAGTTTTAGCGGTTTTAGTCCCACTCCATCAAAAAAATAGCATCCATTGAGCTTGGTGCCTACCACCAACCCTTCATTCCATAGGACCATATCCGTAATGGTCTTCCCGCGAAAAAGCTCCTGATCACTGAGGGGAACCATTTTGTTGTTCTCTAGCCTGAACAGCCCCTGACTCCCGCCTGCCACAATAATATCACCGTTATACGTTGTGATATCAGAGATAACTTCAGTGGGGTTCAAAACCGCTATTTTTCCCTCCTCGTAAATATAGATAGATGAAAAAGAACGAAAGAGTATAGCATTTCCAACCGGAAGTATTTTCCAAAATTCTTCACTGGTAAACTCATGCCCTTTTATAAGATGGGTTAGGGAGGTATAGTCCAGATTGCCCAGTTGGTTTTTTTTCCAATACCCAAATTCTTCATAGGAGCCGGTATAGACTTTATCTTCCACCACAGCAACAGACCGTATAGTAGTCTTATTGGGTAATTTATACAACTGCCATTCCTCCCCATTAAAAAACAAAAGCCCTTTATTATTGGCTATAAAAAGTTCTCCGTCAGCACTGGTGGCAACATCCCAATTTTTACTTCCCCCATTATATTCCAACAAGCTGTAATTATAAATTGGAGGCAGAAGGTTTTGCCCATAACCAAACACCACCGAAACAAACAAAATCAAGAACACCTTTATCCGTCCGTATCGAAACATTTTTATAAAAACTCTGTGCAAATTGAAGATACAAAACTATATCTATTGAAAAGATAGTGGTAAACGAAACCGCTTTAATTTCTTTGCAGACCGGTCATCTCTGGATATGAAATAGAAGTACTATATAACAGCGGTTCCATTGTTTGATGTAGTGCAAAACCCTAAAAAAAGTTGAAAAAAATGGTCTTCAAGTAACTTTTGATGTAGTTGTTTTTTTTGATGATGTACTGTACTTATTTAACTTGAGAAGCATTAAAGGTTATCGATCACTATGAGAATTTCGCAAACAACTAGCCTCTTTTTCTTCTT
>JANQHL010000284.1 GCA_028277085.1 Flavobacteriaceae bacterium | reverse complement strand
GAAGGACACGGGTAAGCCGAACAAGGCGGAGGTAGCACCCAGACCATATATCATTCGCGTAGCCTCGGGAACCGCCGGGGCCTCGTCCGCAAAGGCCCTTGAAAGCTCAAAGGAACTTATACCTCTGACCTCACCGTTCAAAAAGGTGATTTTTAACTCCCCTTGATTGTCCAAAGGTCCTGTTATCAATTCCACATATTGGACTACCTCATTTCCATCGGATCTCTCTTTGGAGTACTTCTCATTCACCCGCCATACAGCCTCTTCAATGGCCGCAAGTTTGTTTCGTGTCACCTCTACAGGTGTTCCCGGAGGTAGTTCCATTTCAATAAATACGGCATCATCATCAATGTTCGGGAAGAACGTAAATCCTTGGACTCCCGAACCCACAAGGCCAATTGAGCCCACCAAGAGCACAATAAAGACGACTACTGTAGTGGCACGGGTATATTTGCTTCGCATCACCGTTCTTTGAAAATGGGGCATAAAGGCCTTGTTCCGCAACCAGTTCATGGCATTGGTAAAGACTTTTTCAATCTTGGTGAGCTTTACATTTTCCCGAATACCCTTGGCGTGCGCTACGTGCCCGGGGAGGATAAAGAAAGTCTCTATTATGGCCATGATCAGTACCGCAATGACCACAAATCCTATTTCCGCAAAAAACTCCCCTACCTGTTGTGGGAGGAACATGAACATGGCAAATGCGGTAGCTGTTGTAGCCAGGGAAATGATAACCGGAGAAAACATTTCCATGGTGCCATCCACTGCCGCCTTAAGGGGCGTTTTCCCCAATTCCTTGGCATGCCTGTAAATGTTCTCCCCGACAACCACGGCGTCGTCCACCAGTATTCCCAGTACCAAAATAAAACCGAACAAGGAGACCATGTTAATGGTCATATCCTGAATATCCGTGAGCAGGAACATCCCTAACAAAACGATGGGAATCTTTACCGCCAACCAGAATGCCAGATACCGATCCAAGAACAAGGCAAGCACCAGGAGTACCAAGATGATCCCCGTGATACCATTTTCTATCATGGTCCCGATACGGCTCTTTAGATTAATGGTCCCGTCTTCCAGGACCTTAAGCTGTACCCCGGAGTGGGTTTCGTTGTAATCCTTTATGTAGTTCTTGATAAACTCCGCATTGGCCAATATGTCTTCATTGTTTAGGGTATGGACACTTATGGTAATGATGGGTTTCCCTTTGAAAAACCTTCCTGTGGCACTGTCCTTAAAACGGTCCTTTACATCGGCCACATCCTTTAGGTACACGGTTTGTCCATCCGGCAGTGCGGCCACAATAATGTTCAATAGGTCCTTGCCATAATAGCCCTTACTGTCCGCTTTGATATTGATGTTTTCATTTTCGTTCTCAATCGTGCCACCAAAGGATTCCAAATTGGCCGCCTTTACGGCATTACTGACCTCAGCAATGGTAAGGTTATACCGCTGTAGATCGTTTTCCCTGAGACGAATCTCAATTTCTTCTTCCGGAACTCCTTCAATAAACACCTGGGATATTCCAGGCTGCGCCAGAAAATCGTCCTCAATGTCCTTGGCTATATCCTTAATGGTGGAAAGCGGTGTATCATCCGCCATGATCCCGAAACTTACCGTAAGATCCATGGGGTCCCGTTTTACCACGGAGGCCGGCTCCACACCGGATGGGAAATTGTTGATCTTGTCAATGGCATTTTTGACCTCTACCAACATTTTATCGGCATCGGCCTTCTCGGTCAATTCCACTTCAATGGTGGCTTTATTGTCTTCTGAAGCAGAAATGACCCGGTCAATACCTTCGATACCCTCCAGATTATCCTCAATCTTAATGGTGATACCCTCTTCAACTTCGGCCGGACTGGCCCCGGGAAAGGCAACGGACACATCAATGAACCGGACCTTTTGTTTGGGAAAGTTGGTGTTCTGGGTCTGAGTCAACTTTAAAAAGCCCAGTCCCAATAACAGAAACATCATCAAGTTTACAAGCGTTGGACGCTTGATAAAATATTTTACCGTATTTCTCATGGCGTATTCTTTGCAATGGCCCTTATCCCTTGGATGGGGTCTGTTACTTCCTCAATAATCAACATGTCGCCATTGGACAACCCTTGTACCACTGCATTTTTGGAATTCATTTCCAAAAGGGTCACCGGCTTTGCCACTACCGTGGAATCCCGTATCACAAGGACATGGTTGTCCCTCGAGAGGATTTCCTTGGGTATTTCATACGCATCTTCAAAACCACCGACTTTAACACCGCCCTCGAGATACATGCCCTCCTTCAGATCGGCATCGGAAACCTGCAAAAAAATGGCCACCGCCTGTGTGGAAATATCGACAGATTGCCCAATACGGGTAATGGTGCCCGTTACCTCCTTTTTGATGTTCCTGGCATAGAGCGATACTTGTTGGCCTATCTTGAGCATTGACAGATCGGAGGCTGCCACAGCAGCTTTGACCTCGTAAGTATCGGTCTGTATGAACTCGCCCACTTTAACCCCCGGGCGCACCAAATCCCCAGAATTAACCATGGCCTTGGTAATGGCCCCGTTGAATGGGGCAACTATACGGTAATCGCGAAGGGTCTCCTCGCTACTCTGTATGCCATAGTAAAGGTTAAGGATGTTCTTGCTGGCCAAAAAGTAGCGCAATTGCTCGTTTCGGATTTCAGGAAGAACAGGTAACGGTTCTTCTACCTTAACACGTTTCAGGAATGAATTCCAGATGTCAAACGCTTCGGGGTAGTCCAGTTGAATATCCGACATCGCCAAAATGAGGGCACTGAGAAATTGGCTTTTTTGGGCCGTAAGATTGTAGCGGAATTTAGTGTCCTCCAATCGCAACAAGGTTTCCCCTTTGCGGAAGCGCATGCCTTCCTTAAACCGCTTTTTTGAGGGCATTACGGTTCCCTGTACTTCAGAGACGACATCTATACGCTGCAGGGGAATGATCCTTCCCGTAAGACTGATGCTCCTTTCCACGGATTTGGTGGATACCCTCTGGGTTCTGAACTCTTTAATGGCAAGTGCTCTGCCCTTGGCGGGAGACTTTGCCGATTTGTTTTTGTCATCAGAGCATTGCCAAAACAGCAGCGACAATACGATGAACAACAAGGGTTGGGTGATAGCTTTCCTTTTCATTTTATGCTTTTATTTTTAAAAATTGGGTTATTAAAGTTTTTAGGATGGATTGGTTGATAGGGGAAACCACTGCCAGGATGGATCTGTCCGGTCGTATTAGGATCATGGTATCCTTATCCGTCCCAAAATGCCGGTGCACTTGCCAATCCCGATCCACCAAAATCCTTGTCCTTTTCAAATCCAATGGCATTTGGAAGGAAATGACATGGGCCTTGAGCTCGTATCCCATTAATTTGACCACGTCTTCGATGGTATCAATGGTGTGTAGGACAGTCTCAGAGGGTTGCTTGCCCCTGAGCAACAACAAGTTGAACTTTTCAACATCCAGTTCATTAAAAAGTTTAATGGGATAGTGGTTCAGTTCCAAGAGAAAATCCTTCAAGTATTGCTCATGGGCATTGGATTGGATTTCCGTTTGCGCGGATTTCTCCTTTGATTCTTTCATTGCAATTGGATTTGTGCAGATTGGTTTTGATAATAGTTGAAGTGATATAGCATTTCCAGGTAGCGGTCCATCTCCGCTATGGTAAACGCCTTGCTGAAAAAATCGATATTGCCATCCGGTCTTACGGAATAGAGACTTGGTGCATCCTCGGTATTGTACTTAAGGTGCAAGAGACTATTGTAGTCCCATAATAGGTTTCTCTTTCCCCACAAATCATTGGATGTGTTTTTGGTGATGATGCAAGGGGTTATCAAATCGTTATAGCAATGATCGATGAAGTCATAAACATCGCTGAGAAAATCCACGGTTTCCCGGTTCGGGGCATCCCCCGAAAACAATAGGAAATGTAATTTTCCGTTCTTCAGATAGGCCCTTAAACGTATTACCTCCTCGCGATGTTCTATATAAGCGTCAGGGGCGGGCATGCCCAACGTTATCTTTTCTCCTATGGCACTAAAATAGTTTTGCATGACAATGATTTATTTAGTTCATTAATGAACTATTTGATTAAAAAAATTACATTTCTTTCAACATTCTCTCGGTGAACAGTTGTATCTGTTCAATTGCTTTTTTCAAGACTTCCCGGTCTTCATCCCCGATTATCGGCTGTGCCGCCTCCATGAGTGTATTGACTGATTTTATTTGCAATTCCTTGCCCTTATCCGTGAGGTAGATCAAATTGGTCCTACCATCCTTGGGGCTGGGCACCCTTGCCAATAGTCCGGCCTTGCTCATGGTGTCCAAAAGGGCCGTGATTCCACTCTTGGCCTTTAAGGTCTCTTCCACCAGGAACTGTTGGTCGCACCCCTCATTGTACGATATCAAGGTCAATAGCCGCATATGCTCTGTGGTAATACCCAGGGGCTTTAAGAGTCTATTGCTCTTGTTCTGTAAGGTCCAGTGGAAACGACTGACCGTTCTTCCTAACTCAATTTCCAAGGGTAAATTCATTTTTTTCTTTTCCACAAAGAAAGGTAATTTCTCTGTGGTTTTGGTCAGTCCCTTTGTTCCCGCTACTTCTCCGTCGAAGCCCATATTCATTTTTTATATATCCCAAAGATATTAATTTAGTTCATTAATGTACTAACCAAATGGATGTTTAACTTTTATTTAGTATTGTAAAACAATTTAATCTATTTCCCATGTTGATCCGGAGTGAAGAAGTCCGGAAACACGTTTTCTGGATTTGGTCTCAATGGTGCTGTTCATGCCAGAAGCATACTCTGGCTCCTGTACACAGCGATACACCCCCAAAGGCTTCACAGTCTCCATTTTGGCCAATGAAAAAGAAAGGCTTAGGTTTTGTTCATCGTGGATTACGGCATGATCTACATCAGTGCTGATCAACAGTTCATGGTTTGCCCATCGGACCGCTTTGTCCAACCCTTTGCCAAAAACCAAGGGCCTATCGTGTTCCAATAATACGGTATGGTCATCCCGGTTTTCCTTTCCCAAAAATTCCTCAAAGGCCTCATCATTAAAAATGACACAGTTTTGGTAGATTTCCACTACGGAAGTCCCACAGTGGGCTTCTGCCCTGAGCAAAATCTCCTGCAAATGTTTGGGGTCGGATGCAGTGGTCCTGGCGAAAAAGGTGGCTCCCGCGCCCAAGGCCAGCATGGCTGGGCTAAAAGGTCGCTCAATAGTCCCCATGGGGCTAGTCTTTGTGCGTTGCCCCAGTTTTGAAGTTGGGGAATACTGCCCTTTGGTCAATCCATAGATTTCATTGTTGAATATCAATATGTTGATGTTGATATTACGTCGTACGGCATGTATGAAGTGGTTTCCCCCAATGGCAAGGCCATCCCCATCACCGGTTATCGCCCAAACACTAAGCAAGGGATTGTGAATTTTTGTGCCAGTGGCAATGGCCACCGCCCTGCCGTGTATCGAGTGCATCCCAAAGGTATCCACATAGTATGGAGAACGCGAGGAACACCCTATACCGGATACGAAAACCACGTCTTCCTTTCGCTTTCCTAAGGTGGCCAAAACCTTTTTTACACTGTTCAATATGGCATAGTCTCCACAGCCCGGGCACCAACGGACGGCCTGGTCCGTAGCAAAATCCTTTGCATTTAATTTTGGACTACTATTTTGCATGTTCCTGGAGTATTAGTTCATCTCTAAAAACAGCAATAAGTTCCGAAATGGTAAAGGGTTGTCCTTGAACTTTATGGTATCCTTTGGCCCTGCAATGAAATTGGGCATTTATAATGCGCAACAGTTGGCCTTTGTTCAATTCAGGTATGATGACTTGCCTGAAGTTTGTGATCAGCGGTCCCAAATTTTTTGGGAAAGGGTTAAGATAGGTAAGGTGTGCCAAACTGATTTCATGACCTTGTTCCTGAAGTTGTTTTACTGCCGTTCGCACTGCACCATAGGTGCCGCCCCAGGAAATGACCAATAGTTGCCCATGTGCTTTGCCCTCTACCAGTTGTTGCGGTATATTGGATGACACCA
The DNA here is from genome assembly GCA_028277085.1 of Flavobacteriaceae bacterium. Taxonomy (GTDB): domain Bacteria; phylum Bacteroidota; class Bacteroidia; order Flavobacteriales; family Flavobacteriaceae; genus Croceivirga. The sequence goes on along the minus strand of JANQHL010000284.1, from coordinate 2,338 downwards.
GGGACACCTTTTTGGCCCGGACTTCTACCATTTTCTCATGATTTTCAGGGTCGTAGCTCACATCTCCGGTATCAAAGTCTTTTTCAAGCCCGCCGATACGGTGTTGCATTTCAGGAGTCCCCGGAACGGCCCAGGGACGCACCAATTGTAGATTTCTGCTGTACGGCTTGAAGTCTTCTCTAGATGTTTGGGTCAAATTGGTGGAAATATGACCGTATCCTTCGGCCAGGTCAGGAATACGCCAGGGCTCGGACCCGTTGGCAATAAAACCATCACTAAGCAATACCACCGGGGTCATGTGTTGTAGGCTCAATCGGGCTGCTTCAAAGGCTATGGTAAAGGTATCGCCAGGTCTTGAAGCAGCGAGAACGATCAGTGGGGATTCGCCATTTCGTCCATAAAACACCTGTAACAAGTCCGCTTGCTCCGTTTTTGTAGGTAATCCGGTGGAAGGGCCTCCACGCTGTACATTGACTACTACCAGCGGCAGTTCCAACATTACGGCCAGGTTCAATGCCTCCGATTTCAATGCCAGTCCTGGTCCCGAGGTCGTAGTGGCGGCCAAAGCCCCTGAGAACGAAGCGCCTATTGCCGCGCAGATGGCCGCAATCTCGTCTTCGGCCTGAAAAGTTTGGACCCCGAACTCACCTCGCTTTGAGAGCTCCTGCAAAATATCCGTTGCCGGGGTAATGGGATACGATCCTACGAAAAGATCAAGTCCTGAAGCCTCCGCTGCTTGCATCAGTCCCCATGCAATTCCAGTATTGCCATTGATCTGTCTATAGGTCCCCTTTTCCAGTGGGGCTTCGGGAATTTCATAAATGGCTATAGCGGCTTCTATGGTTTCCCCAAAATGGTATCCGGCCTCAAGTGCTGCAATGTTTGCTTTTACCAAAGGATCATTGCCCTTGAATTTTTCTTGTATCCACTCCTTTGTGAGGCTTGGGTCCCTCGAGAATATAAAGTAACAGAGTCCCAGAGCATAAAAGTTTTTACAGCGTCTTTTGGATTTGTTGTCCAAATCAAGGTGCTCCAAAGCCCTTTCTGTTTGTGAAGTGATAGGGGCATGGATCAGTTTAAAGTTCTTTAATTCCTCAAGGGCTTCCAATGATGTTTCCCCATAACCCGCCTTTTTGAATCCCGAGCGGTCAAAGGCGTCATCATTAAGGATAATAGTAGCCCCTTTTTTTAACAAGGGCAATTTCACTTTTAGTGCGGCCGGGTTCATCGCCACCAAGACATCGGGACGGTCGCCGGGTGTATATATCTCTTTGGCCCCGATATGGATTTGAAACCCGGAAACACCGTATACAGAACCTGATGGAGCCCTGATTTCCGAAGGATAGTCCGGAAATGTGGCAATATCGTTGCCCATTCTGGCGGAGGTATCCGAAAACTGTGTCCCCGTCAATTGCATCCCGTCCCCGGAGTCTCCCGAAAACAAAATGATGATATGTTCTAGGGTGGTCTTCATCTTTTTTACGGAACACTAATTTACGATTCGTCTTCTTACCAATGAAGGATTTGTGAACAGAAGCCACTCAAATATTCCGAAGAGTAGGATCCCATACACCAAAGTTCCGATCAGGAAATTCTTTTCAAAGGGAATAGCGGCAAGCAAACAGGTCCAAAGTCCTTTTAGGGTCATCGGGTATAACGTTCCGGTCAACCATACCCCGATATCCGTTACCACCCAGTGAATAAAGGTGATGACCAATGTAGATAGGATAAGGTTCCTTATTCTCAGATTGTTGGAAAGCCATCTGCCCACCAATATCATTAGGGAAAAGGCCAGGTATACCCATAGCATCCCATCGTAAATCAGGGGATATCCAGAATCAAAAAAAAGAAGGTTCAATAGCAGATCACTCAAAAATATGGTGCCCAATGGAATGAGATAGGCCCTTACCCCGGAAAAGTATGCCCCTCCAAACAAGGCTATTGCGCCCAATGGAGTGAAGTTAGCCAAGCTGCCCAACTCTGGATTTCCAACCGTTAATATCCGTACACAGGCTATGAGGAGTATCAAAAAGAACAATAGCAAATCCCTTTTTGTGCTGTTCGATATATTATAAAATTTCATTGTCTTTTAAGGTTTTAATGATTCGTATAAAAAAGTGAGGATAAAAACCAGGATCATTACGTAAATACTCCCAGTTATGATATAGCTCGTTGTGCTCTGGTTCTGGTTTCGTTTTGCCATGACTTAAGTTGTTTTAGAATGGGCTTTCGCACCTTTATGAACAAAAACTTCAAAAAACTCCCTACAGGGCAGTAGTACCTGCAGAATACATCCTTAATAAAAAAGGCCGAGAAAAAGATTGCCGGAAAAATGAAC
>JANQHL010000189.1 GCA_028277085.1 Flavobacteriaceae bacterium | reverse complement strand
CTATTCCCAGGTTTCCGCCTAAAAATGAGCGACGCAATAACAAATTTGCTAAATCTGCCTGTGTGGTGTTGGTGTCTTCTTCTAAAATATCAATTATCTCCTGAACCCCAGAAGTACGCAGGGTAACATCTGCCACCAACGTATTTCTCAGAATATTGTTCTCTCCGGGGGTCGTTACAAAATAGCCGCTGTTATTGGCCGATTTAAATTCAAAAACACTGGAATACAGCTTCGCCCGCGCTCCAACCGTCCACTTTCGATTTAGCTCTCTGTTAATCCCAAAGTGAAAGACATTTACCGCCTCTCCCTGAGTTGCAATATGATTGAGGCTAAACCTACGGTTTAGATTATTTGCATTTCCTTCAAAAGCGAGAATGGCCAAATCCCTTGGCCAGTATTGGGAAATAAATCCTTCGCCATACATCCCAAAAGAAATATAGTCACTTGGCCTATTGGCATTTCGAAAACCAACGCTGAATATTTCGATTTGGCCACTTCCCCCAAATTCATCATTCTTCCTGAGGCCATTCACAACCTCATCCCTGACCTTTGTCGTAAAATCAATGCCATCATTGGCAAAAATATCGTTGACAGTTACTCCACTTGTTCCCGCCTGTACCGAAAACCCCGAAAGTAGTGGAACCCCTGAATGCCAGGCATAGGGTGTTTTCATACCAGGATTCAGCAGCAACGCCTGCGGTATTTCATAAAAATCATAGAGCAGCTGCCTATTTTGGGCGTGCGATGTCATCACACCAAAAAGCGTGGCACCTAAAACCAGAACTCTTTTTATCATAGTAGTTGTAGTCTAAAGGCTCCGCTTGATCTTAAAATTATTTTGGGGTCTGATTGGGAAGATTGACTGGACGCATCTCCTAGGTTTTGACCTTCTACCCTGATATTTGTTGTATTTCGGAGAATATCCAAAGGTCTTCCCCCTTCACCATAGGCTACTTGCCGTTCCAGCAAGGGAGCTGGGTCTTCCTGGATTACAAAGGATTCGCTATCCAAAACATTACCGTCAGCGTCAAGAAATTCAATGAGAAGGCCTAATGGTTTACTAGTCGTGTTTTCCAGCTGATAAGTGATGACCCCGTCCAGAACGTTATCTGAAATAAAGGCTTCATTGAAAGCTTCAAAGGTGAAGGTTTCCTGGTAAAAGGCTCCTATCCCAGCTACATTGATCGTGGTTTCATCAGACTCAAAGTAAAAAATGCTGGATGCTATCTCGGGGACAACGTTTAAATCATCGAACTGATCAAAATCCTGTTCCTCCGCACAGGAAAAAAATAGCACTATAATCAATACAATGGGAAATAGCCTCCTCATTTGGGTAATTGGTACTTTGATTTTAAAACAATTCATTACTGTCCTACCCTACTATAACTCTATAAAAAATGTTTTATTTCGTCGAGATGGTGAATGATTTTGCAATGATCATGCTCCTCTTCCCCATTCGTATTGAAGTGCAAAGCACGAATCCCTAACCGCTGTGCCCCTAAAACATCTGCCTCCAGGCTATCGCCTATCATCAAAGCATTTTTAGCGGCCACTTCAGCCTTTCGTAAAGCGAGTTGAAAAATTCTTGGATTCGGTTTTTTGACCCCTGCCATTTCTGAATTTACCACTACTTGAAAATACTTCCGCATTCGGGAAGTGCGTAACTTCTTTTCCTGAATTTCTTCAAAGCCATTGGTAATAATATGTAAGCGATACCTGGGCTTTAGGTAATTTAAAATATCCAACGCCCCAGGTACAATATGATTAAAGGAAGAAAGATATTGAATGTACGCTTTTGAAAGTAGATGGATTTGATTGTCATCGAGCGGTGTTCCAGTAGCATCCAGGCTTCTGCGTAAGCGTTGGTAGCGCAGTTCCTCTTTGGATACCTTTTCTTCGCGATACAATTTCCAGTATTCCAAATTTATCGGAACGTAGAACTGCAAAAACCTTTCAATATCTATCGCTATGTTTCCCTCTTCAAAAATCTTTTCAAATGTGAGTCTGGAGTTCTTTTCAAAATCCCAAAGCGTATGATCCAAATCAAAAAAAACATCGGTAACACTTCCTCTAAACATAATATCTCCTCAATAACGATTGATATAGCTTTATCCAATTTATTTTATGATTCCCTCCTAATAATTCGTTAGAAAAAACAACAACAAAATCTCCTTTAAGTTGTTTTACCTGTCTGTAAATAGCATCCAGTTTGGCAAATACTTCTTCTTCACTCTTGCATTGCTGTAAGGCATAGTCACACAAGGCAAAGGGATGCACTTTAATAGGCTGCTGCACTTCCAAATTGATATCATAAAAATAAAACGGCGTACAAGTGCCGGCTCTAAAACCAATATGATGGGTGTACCCCAGCGAATAATCGTCCGTAAACTCCGCATCCGTCAAGTCGCGATAGGTATGTGGGACAACAACACGGTTATAGCGCATACGAGAGTATTTAACAGGACGATTAATCAGATTAGACAATCGTTTTCGCTCTTCTTTGAGAATGCCTAAGTCATCTGCCGCCGCCATGGAAGCACTCAACGAGACAATACTGTAATCCGCAACAGATTTTATTAAATATCTAAATGTATTCCTGTAAATAGAAATATTCTTATCGTGTGTGGAATACTCTGCAAATTGAAAGAAGAACATGGTCCTTATCTTGAATTTTTTATGTATTCCTTGAAGGGCTTCAAAATTATTGAACGGGTCTTTTTTAGGATTAAACCAGACGACGATACGCTTTGCCAAGCGCCTGAACTGAAAACGGGAAAGATCGAGAAAAAAACCGCCCAGACTTCTTCCAAAACCTCTAAGCGCAAAGCAATGCGAAGTAGTCACGTTTACAATTGACGTAAAACGATACTTCCGGTTGGAAGGAGTAATACCTGAGAAGCGTTGCTGAAGAATTTTTAAAAATTTATGCGCCCATACATCTATCACTGGTATCTCGAGAAATCCGTGCTGAAACGCCAAACTGGTTTTCGGAGGGAATCTCCCAAGTTCATCCTTCACGTGAGGCAGGTATTCCTCGTACCGACTTAAAATGTAAAAACTGGCCGAAAAGATATCATAAGGGATATTACTGCGATCATCTGTTCGGAAAAAACAAGGTGTTCCTTCCCAATCCTGAACATTGATATGGATATCGTTAATACCCTGTTCGAAAAGAAGATCGTTGGACCGAATAAAGAATTCGTTCTGTAGCGGCTGTTTGGTATACGTTATTTTGGGGCCCTGATGTTTTATGAAATCCTCTACCCGGGTGGTAAACCCAACTTCAATCCCCAAGATCTGCCCAAATAGATGTTTCGTTATATAGTTGAAACGCTTGGTAATTTTATGGGTATAGACAAGTAACATTGGCGGTTAAATCCCAAATTTACAAATTCCAAATTCCAACAGATCAGGTTTAGTATTTGGAAATTGAATTTTGGCATTGCTAGAGTATCCCCTCATCCGCAAAACTAAAATATGCCCTTTGTGTTAGGATCAAATGATCCAACACTTTTATATCTAATGCCCTTGAAGCTGCCTTCAGTTTTTCAGTAATCTGCCGATCCGAATTACTGGGCTTTAATGTACCCGAGGGGTGGTTATGTGACAGGATAAGCCCTACTGCGCCATACTCCAAAGCTTGCTTCAATACCAGGCGAACATCTACCAGGGTACCGGTAATACCTCCTTTGCTCAGCTGCTCTTTATGTAGCACTTTATTAGAATTGTTCAAATACACAATCCAAAACTCTTCATGCTGCAAATCGCCGATCAATGGAGCTAATAACTCATAAGCGCTCCGGCTGCTATTTACCTTGGTGATTTTTAAAATCTCCTGATCTCTCCTCCTTCTTCCCATTTCCAATGCGGCGGCAATTGTAACCGCTTTTGCCTGGCCAATACCCTTAAATTGCATTAACTGCTGTACGGAAATTTTCCCTAATTCATTGAGGTTATTATCTGCCTGGGAAAGAATACGTTTCGACAGCTCAACAGCACTTTCTTCCTTATTACCTGAACCAATAAGAATAGCAATTAATTCCGCATCGGAAAGGGCAACACGCCCCTTAGATAAAAGTTTTTCCCTCGGTTTGTCGTCATCTGCCCAGTGGGTAATTGGAAAGGAAATGGGTTTCTCTAGCATGCATTAAAGATAAGGTGTTTTTATGATAATTATAGAAAATAATCTATTACTAATTTCAGAGATTGTGGCTACCGTATTATCCATTCGGAATCTTCAGTTTAGAAGTATCTCCCGATTGGGAATTGCTTTGGACTTTAACTTTTTTAGTATACTTGACTAGCGTAAGAAACCACAGGGTTTGCATTTTTGCCATGCCGCTTATTCAACGCTTGAAAAACCACGATAACAACCTATTATTTTAATTAGCCATGAGAACTACTAGTTACACGCTCCTCTTTCTATTTGTGATGCCCTTCCTATGGGGGCAAACACCATGTCAATGCTGTTCTGAATCGCACCAGCAGTTCGACTTTTGGGTTGGGCATTGGGTGGTTAAGGATACATTGGGAAACAAAGTAGGAGAAAACCTAATTTCCAGAGCTGAAGGGAATTGTGTGATCACTGAAAAATGGAAGGGAGCCAGTGGAACCACAGGAATGAGTGTAAACTATTTTGATAGCTCGGATGCCACCTGGAACCAGCTATGGATAGATAATCAAGGGAATATCCTAAAACTAAAAGGAACATTTGATTCCGGCAAAATGCTACTGAAAAGCGATCTGATTAAAGGGGAAGAACAAGAGTATTACAACCAGATAGCCTGGTCCCTTAACGAGAATGGATCGGTTACTCAATTATGGGAGACGACGGATGTGAACGGCAAACATTTGAGTACGCTATTCAAAGGGATCTATTCTCGAATTTCCGACTAGCTCTTTTTAAGTTTAGCTTTTAATTTATCAAAGTCCAATCCTCCGTAATTCCCAGAACTCATTAGTAGTAGTGCGGTATTTTCAAAATCTTGTGTATACAGGAAGTCCTGAAAGACTTCAGGATCTGTGAATATCGTAATACCTGGGTTTTGGAAAGCTTCTTTGATCTGGGATTCCGTTACCGCTTGTAATCTTTTAATCTTGATCGCTTCCGGGGAATAAAAAACGACCGCCACATCCGCCGCATCAAGGGCACCACGATATTCCTTTAAAAATTCGGCGTTCAGGCTACTGTAGGTATGCAACTCAAGACAAGCTACCACCCGCCGATCTGAAAAGCGCTCCTTCACGGCCTCAGTAGTGGCCATTACTTTGCTCGGAGCAT
>JANQHL010000222.1 GCA_028277085.1 Flavobacteriaceae bacterium | reverse complement strand
TTTTAAAGACGAACTTAAGATAAGCACACGGATTTTAGAATGGAAAGGTCCGCTTTCTGTTCGATTTGTGGAAATAAAAAACAATAAATCACAGCAATTGTTGGTTAGTGCTACAACGGAGTGGTGCTTACTAAATCCTAAGACATGGAAACCGGTTAGAGTACCGGAACACATTAAGAAATTATTTCTTTAGTGCTAAAATGAAAAAAATTGCAGTTGTTCTCAGTATAGTACTGTCCCTAGGGCTTCTCCTATTTGGTTCTTGTAGAGAGGACTTTGAATTTAAGTCGAGCACAGGTGATTTACGTTTTTCCAAAGACACCGTTTTTTTGGATACGGTTTTCTCCAATATTGGCAGTAGCACCTATACCCTTAAGGTATACAACAACAGTAATGAAGATATTCTTATCCCAGAGCTATGGCTAGCAAATGGTACGGAAAGTAGGTATCGTCTCAATGTTGATGGAGCAGCTGGCAAAGTCTTTGAAAATATCCCTCTTCTGGCTCGCGACAGTCTTTTTGTGTTCATTGAAACCACATTTGACATCAGTGTAACCGGGGAAACCGAATTCCTTTATACAGATACCCTGCTATTCGGGGATGCCGCGAACAATCAAACCGTAGAATTGGTTACGCTTGTCCGGGACGCTATTTTCCTATTCCCACGCACGCAAGCCGACGGTACGAGAGAAACGGTCCTGTTGGGACAGGATGAAGCAGGTAACGCAATACGAACCGAAGGGTTTGTACTCCCGGATGAAAATTTGAACTTCACTGGGGAAAAGCCCTATGTAATTTACGGTTATGCAGTAGTGGATGATGGGAAAACCCTCAATATGGATGCGGGAACCAGGGTTCATTTCCATAGGGATTCCGGAATTTTTGTTCGGGCCGGGGCAAAATTAGAAATCAACGGTACCCTTAGCACCGACCCGGAATTACAGGAAAATGAAGTCATTTTTGAAGGAGACCGTTTGGAACCGCAGTTTGCAGATGTTCCGGGACAATGGGGCACTATATGGTTAGCAGGAGGCACGGATCACAGCATTGAAAATCTAACTATAAAGAATGCTACTATCGGATTATTAATTGACGGAGATAGTAGCCTACAGGAGGTCACTGCAGCAGTAGAGAATACTCAGATTTTTAATAGCTCAATTACCAACTTTTGGGCAAGATCTGCCAAAGTAAATGTGACCAACTCCATATTTGGTAGTTCCGGAAGTGCCTCGGTCTTTTGCCAATTTGGTGGTGATTATGATTTTAAACACTGTACCATAGCCAATTACTGGACCAACGGTCTACGCAACGGCGCGGCCCTCGTGCTTAGCAACTTTGACACTACCCAGGGCAGTACGGCTTTCCAAAATGCAGATCTTACCCAAGCTGTATTTTCCAATTCGGTAATCGATGGCAACAGGAACATAGAACTGGCCTTATTCAGTAATGGCCAGAACGCATTTAACTATCAATTTGTGCATTGTTCCTTGACGTTCCTAGATACTCAAGGCAATTTTTCAGAGGATCCTTTATATGACTTTGAAAATCCTACCTTGTTTCAGAATCCATTTCTCAACCTGAATCCTGAGTTTGTAAACCCTATACAGCACAATTACCAACTCATGGCTGCCTCTCCGCTTATAGACATAGGAGATCTAGCTACAGCCGCGCTGGTTCCGCTGGATATAGTGGGTACAGACCGTACACAACGTCCTGATATCGGTGCATTTGAATACCTGGAAGAAGAATAATTTGCTTTTTTAGGTAAAAACCCCAAATATTTTGCGGGAAAAATGCAATTCCTTTTAAAATGGACTTACTACCTTGGAATCAGTATTTTAGGGATGGACTATTCATATGTGATCATCAACACTGACGCCACCTTCAACCTTCAATTACAACTAAAATTGCAGGAGTATGAAGATCTCTACTACACCGGTTCTGCAGCCGATGTGGATGAAGGCATCAATTTGATTTTGAAGGTATTGCCGGATTTAGTAATTGTCAATCTTGGCAATCAACCCAGTCAAATGTTCGGGATGGTAGCTGAATTGCACCAATATTTGGAGCGCAACCCCCTGCTTATTGCCATTTCGACAACCAAAAACCTGGCCTACAATGCCATAAAAAGTGGTTTTTATGACTATTGGCTGTTCCCTACCAGCGAATTTGAAATCAGAAAAACTGTTTTCAAAATAAGAAAACAGGTGCCCAAAGAAAGTTTACCCACTACCCTTTGCCTCAAAACCTACAACGATTACCATTATCTGGACACCAGTGAAATCCTGTATCTGAAAGCGGATAATAACTCCACGGATTTTTTTATGCGTGATGGAAAAAGAATCAGCGCTTACAAAACGCTAAAAACGTTTGAAGGGCTACTTCCTAAAAACTTTATCCGTATCCATCAAAGCTATATCCTGAACACTAAATACGTTTCCCGAATAAATTTTGGAAAATCTACCTGTTCATTACGAAACAGCGATTATCAACTCCCTTTTTCAAAATCCTACAGGGACAGGATTGATGAACTCAAGACCTTACTCTCCAAAAACGCGATACGGAGCTTGAATTGACAGTATACTCTTAAAAGTAATCCTTTCACCCTGCAAATTGGGCAGTTCACCCGCTATGCATTTGTTAAAATATGCGGCACGGGTAAGGCTGTTAATTTTCGGGGGAATTTGAGATTAAACAAAACCCCTCGAAACTAAACGATCCGATTATGAAAAAAGTATTGTACATTTTTGTCCTATCCCTATTTACTCTTGGCCAATTCTCTTGCGAGGCGGAAAGCACCGCTAGTGATGAAGAATTGTATATTGATTCCCCAGATAATAATGACAGCGAAGAAATAGGACGAAATTAAAGAAGCTTTTCACTTCTAAAACCCCAAATGTTAACATTTGGGGTTTTTTTGTATCTTGGATGTAGGGAATAAGTTACAACTATTTCCCAAACGATAGCTATGAAGTGGGGCCTCTGTACATTTTTAGGATTTACACTGCTGTGCATCGGCTGCCATTCCTCCACCAAAGGCGACAGCACCGCAAACTCTGTTAAAAACGATAGTATTTCGCTTTGGATCCGCTGGGCAAATGACAGTAGCGCTCTTAGCAGCATAAAGAAAACACGATTCTTAGACAAGGCCTATAAGCAAACGTTAGAACTTCCGAATGGGTCTGAAAAAACTGAAGTGTTGGCCCAAATTTCCTATGCCCACTTGGTTTCCAGGGATTCGCTGCGTTTTAAACAAGCCAATTCTTCTTTAATGAAGGCAGCCAAAAAGATCGAGGACTATAAAGCACATGGTCTGGCACATTGGGATCTTGCTGACTTCCATAAACACCAACAACCGGACAGTGCCTATTACCATTATCGTGAGGCCTACAAACAATTTTCCAAAGCTGATTTAGAAGGGAGTATAAGGGACTATCCAGCACGTATGCTCTACGCTATGGCTCAGATTAAGGAACGTATAAAAGACTATGTAGGGGCAGAAAAAGAAGCAATTCAAGCCATTGAATTGTACAAGCAATTCAATTCGGAAGATCGCCTGCCTGGCAGCTACGATTTGTTAGCAACTATCCAAACTGGTCTTCAGAAATTTGATAAGGCACGTGAGTACTATGCAAAGTCTGAATCGTATTTTGAATCATTATCACCCCGGAAACAGTTTGAATTTAATGCGAGAAACATTAATAATGTGGCAAGCACCTACCAAAGAAATAGAAATTTTGAAAAAGCTTCCGAACTGTTTTCATCACTGGAAAAAGTGGACAGTCTTTTTGAAAGAGAACCAAAACTTTATGCGAAAGTGTTGTCAAGTTCCGCATATTGTAACTTTAGAAATGGGGATAAAGACTATAACAAAGTAATAACAAAAATTGACCATTCTTCTTCAATACTTGATAGTCTAGAGGAACGCTACGAATTGGCCCGAAATTACCAGTATACTGCGGAAGTCTTGGCAAAGGCCGGGGATACCGCAAATGCGTTGCAAAATGGAAAACGCGCAGTACAGATCGCCAAAGAAACAGATAACAACGACCGTTTGTTAAACTCCTTGAAGCTGCTAACCACATTAGATAAAAATAATGCTCCAGCCCATGCCAAGGCCTATTTTAATCTCAGTGAAGAACTCCAATTGCAGGAACGCACCATACAGGACAAGTTTGCCCGTATCCAGATGGAAACGGATGAGATCATTGAGCAAAATGAATTCCTGGAACGGCGTACTACCTGGTTGGCAGGTATTACCATTGGGTTGTTGGTGTTGGGTATTGGAATATTTATCATTATTTCCCAGCGCATTAGCAATCAGCGACTAAAATTCAAGCAAAAACAGCAGGAGAGCAACCAGGAGATCTACAATTTAATGCTCGCACAGCATGGGAAACTGGAAGAAGGAAAGAAATCCGAGCAAAAACGGGTCTCCGAAGAACTTCATGATGGTATACTGGGACAAATGCTGGGCATCCGACTGGTATTAAGCGGACTCAACGAGCGCACAGACCCCTCGGCGATAGCGCAAAGGGAAGAACTCATCATAAAACTTCAGGAGTTGGAAGAGGAAATTCGTACTATTTCTCATGAACTTAACGCTTCTGCCTACCAAAAAGTGCACAACTTTATTATTTCAATTAAGGAGTTGATCCAGAATGTGCACGGTTCTTCGGGCATGGACATTGCTTTTAATTATGAAGAACACTTTGAATGGGATCGCTTAAACGGTGATGTAAAGATCAATACCTACCGAATTGTACAGGAGTTGCTTCAAAATTGTGTTAAGCATGCAAAATGTAAAACCATTACAGTTTCTTTTACAAAAGATAAAAATGTATTACATTTAATAGTAACTGATGATGGCGTTGGATTTGACAATTCGAAAGGTAAAAAAGGAATTGGCCTAAAAAATATCATTTCTCGAGCCAAGAAACTGAATGCAACACTAGCATTTAACAGTGCGCCGGGGAAAGGTACTGAGGTTGTAATCAAAATTCCGAATATTGATTTGCATAAGGAAAGTCCAAAAGTCAAGGATTTACGTACAACAATGCTGGAAGCATAATGGAACATCCTACGGATAATAGCATGAAGACACTTAGAATATTGGCGGTAGACGACCACGAAATGACCATGTTGGGTTACAAATTCATCCTGGAAAGGATCGTTTTTGACGATCATAACATCATAGTAGATACAGCTACTTCCTATGAAATGGGTAAGGAAAAAATTGAGGAGTCCGTACATTCCTTTAAATACGACATCATTTTTCTGGATGTACAGTTGTTCCCGCCTAATGAGGAACAACCGCACAATGGAGAAGACCTAGGAGTTCTTGCCAGAGAATTGGTGCCGGAATCCAAGATTGTTTTCATGTCATCGTTTAGCGATAACTACAGAATAAACAGTATCCTGCAGTCCGTAGACCCGGACGGCTATATGGTTAAAACTGATATCGATCCTAAATCCCTGGAACAAGCAGTAAAGACCGTTATTTTCCAACCTCCCTATTATTCTTCAAAGGCTTTGGGCGCTATTCGGAAAAAGATGTCCAATGATATTACCCTGGATGAAAATGATAAAAAGATCCTTTATCATTTATCAATAGGCACCAAAACAAAAGATCTCGAAAAACATATTGATCTTTCTTCGTCTTCCATTGAGAATAGAAAGCGACACCTAAAATCCCTGTTTGGTACGGAAAAAGAAAACGACCTTGCACTGATTTTGGCTGCCAAAAATCGCGGTTTTATCTAAAAACCCGCGAATCGGATATTAGGATATCCCTGACCGGTTTTGGGGAATTTTGCTAATAGTATTTATACTTTTAACATAATTTTAACATATTTTCTTCCTAAAACAGACAAAACCCTAAATCTTTTAAGGTTTTTCTTCAATCCTTCCTTAAGTATTCATTCTAATTTCGAGTTATAGAATGAAAAACCGTGGGATATGGCTAAGCCGAGAAAAGTAAATGAGACTTCCAGAAATATCCAAACCGATTCCTGTACTTTGGTAGGACTTGATACGCTGAAGAAGACTTTGGAACGTGATTTTTTCGCCGAAGTATCAATAGATTATTCTTGCCCCGAAGGCGAACGGATTGATTTAATTATACATCTCAACTGCAATTTTGGACTTATCGGGAGCCTTTTTCATTTAAACAGCGGTAATTGGGGCAATTTTCGCCAGCATTCTTCCGGAGATATTAGAACCTCTCCTTTTCAAACCGCGCTATATGCCATAAATCAGGATAACAGTGCTTTTGTTGATATCAAAGAACTCTCCTTACATCTCGCAGATACTTCAATCATAATTTCACGAATTCCCAATCTTTGTATTCAGGATAATTTGGAGCCTATCCTCGTTAGCGTGAGTGCCAACTTTGTTCACTTTACCAAGGGAATGAGCCAAATGCCATATGAAATTTTTGTCCCCATCTTTGAAGAAACTTCGGGAACCCTGGTCCGAAAAAGTCAGGGACAAGACTCCACTCCAAGTTATATGGATTTCTGGGGTGTTTATTTTGAAGATTGCGAAGAAGCCCAGGTATATGACGTACGGAACAAAGCCATTATTCACCACAGTAACTTTTTTCTACTTAACGAGCTAAACGGAAGATAGCTTGTTCACCGCTTGATGATACTGAAATAAGGGTCGAGACTGCATCAACTCATTGACTTTTTCCCTTACACCCAGGATGACAGATTCATCTTCAGACCTGTTGATGATCGCGTCAATATATCCTACAATGGTTTCCATATCAGTTTCTATTAACCCTCTTGTAGTGATGGCGGGAGTACCAAATCGTATACCGGAGGTAATAAATGGCGATTTATCATCAAAAGGCACCATGTTTTTATTCGCGGTGATATCTACCATTTCCAACGCTTTTTCTGCAGCTTTTCCGGTAATATTCTTGTTTCTTAAGTCGATGAGCATCATATGATTATCCGTACCTCCCGAGATCACCTTGTAATCTCGCTCCATAAACGCCTTAGCCATGGCTTTTGCATTTTTCTGCACCTGTACCATGTAATGAAGAAAATGATCCTCTAATGCTTCTCCAAAAGCCACTGCTTTAGCAGCAATAATATGTTCCAGAGGCCCTCCCTGGTTCCCAGGAAAAACGGCTAGGTCCAGTAGGCCTGACATCTTTCTTAGGTTACCATTTTTAAGTCGTAACCCAAAAGGATTTTCAAAATTTTTGCCTAGCAATATGAGTCCTCCTCTGGGACCGCGCAAAGTTTTATGTGTTGTGGTGGTTACAATATGACAATGCGGTAAGGGGTCGTTTAGAATTCCTTTGGCAATCAACCCAGCTGGGTGGGAAATGTCTGCAAGTAGCAAGGCTTCCACGCTATCCGCTATTTCACGAAATCTTTTGAAATCAAAATCCCGACTGTAGGCAGAAGCTCCGGCAACGATCAATTTCGGGCGTTCTTTTAAGGCGATTTCCTGAATGCTGTCATAATCAAGTGTTCCGGTCGCTTCATCTACTCCGTAAAAAACTGGCCGATAGAGTTTTCCCGAAAAGTTTACCGGTGAGCCATGGGTTAGATGTCCACCGTGAGACAGGTCAAAGCCAAGAATAGTATCTCCAGGTTCAAGGCACGCTTGATATACCGCGGCATTTGCCTGTGATCCCGAATGGGGTTGCACATTGGCATATTCTGCTCCAAAAAGTGTTTTTGCCCTGTCGATAGCCAGTTGCTCTACCGCATCAACCACCTCGCACCCGCCATAATACCGTTTCCCGGGGTACCCTTCGGCGTATTTATTGGTTAGCACTGAACCAGCTGCCTCCATAACTTGAGGACTGGTAAAATTTTCGGAAGCTATGAGTTCTATACCTCGCCGCTGTCGTTCTTGCTCTTGCTCAATCAGACTAAAGACTAAATTATCCCGTTCCATCTGCATTTTTTAAAATGACTTTCAAAAATACAAATTGGTCCTTTGAAAACAGGAGAAAAAAAGAGTGCTTACTATTATTTTATCACCAAACAATGAACAATAGTGGACTATTTTTTTATTCGGGCAGCTGGTGAAAATCGGGTATTTCATCCAATAAATACTACCATTTGCACTTTTTCGTTTATATAACATAGGATTTTGGCATGCCAATTGAATTCTAGTAACAAACCAAGTAAAAAAAAGACCATGAAGAAATTATTACTTTTAGTACTGGCACTTGTTGTTGTCGGTTGCGGAGGGGTTAAAAAAACCCAGAAAGCCCTTAATAGTGGTAATTACCAAACGGCCATGAATCGTGCCATTAAGAATCTAAGGGATAACAAAACGCGAAAAGGGCATCAGGACTATGTTCTTCTTTTGGAGGAAGCCTTTGAAAAGCATTCTCAAAGGGAGATTGAGCGGATCACATTTCTTGAAAAGGACGGTAACCCAGCCCACTTAATGGCCATTTATGAGGGCTACTCCGGGCTAAAAAATTTGCAGGATCAAATAGCACCCCTATTACCTTTACCAGTGTATTCGGAGGATAGAAGCGCCCGTTTCAACTTTAGTAACTATGACAATGTCATTGTAGAAACAAAAAATGAACTGGCTGCCTATTTATATGACAATGCTTCCAATTTGTTAGCCGGTGCCAACAATAAAAACGATTACAGACGTGCCTATGACGAGTTCAAATACCTGGAAGAGATAGACCCGGGCTATGGGGATACCGCAGTGAAAATGGGTCAAGCGTATGAAAAGGGGTTGGACTATGTAAAGGTGCAACTGAATAATGCCACCCAACAAGTGATCCCAAAGCGACTTGAAGATGAGCTATTGGATTTTAACACCTACGGCCTAAATGATTTTTGGACGCAATTTCATGCGCGACCATCGCAAAATACTAAGTATGATTTTGCAATGGAATTGGATTTTAACCAAATTAATATTTCACCGGAAAGGGTCAATGAGCGGCAAATCATAAGAGAAAAGGTTGTTCCGGACGGTTTTGAATATGTTCTGGACAATAATGGAAATGTGGCTAAAGACAGTTTAGGCAATGATATTAAGGTAGATCGATTCAAAACGGTGACCTGTAATTTTTATGAGTTCACCCAATTAAAAACTGCCCAAATTGGAGCTAAGGTAAGCTTTACGGATTTGAGAAATGGTCAGGTGATCAACTCCTACCCCTTAACAAGCGAGTTTATTTTTGAACATATATACGCCAATATGGATGGGGATAGAAGGGCATTGGACAATGATTTGGTGGCACTATTGGATCTTGCAGCGGTACCTTTCCCCAGCAATGAGCAAATGATCTATGATGCGGGCGAAGACCTTAAAGCCCGGCTCAAAGCCGTGGTTAACAGGCATCATTTTAACTAAGAACTGGATAGCCCCGGAAATTCCGGGGCTTTTTTTATAGGTAGCTTGAAAGATTCACCTCGGTGATTCCCCCATGTGAGGCATGCGCCACTACTTCCCCGTCTTTTATGATCAAAAGTTGCGGGGACTGATGGATTACTTGAAATTGCGCCTCCACTGCATTTGAAATACTACGATGCGCGTGCAAATCCAAAAAATAAAGATCCGCTGTTTGTTCCGATAAAATGTAGTTATCTGAAAACATTCCTAATACCATCCGGCTAATTCCGCAAGTGGTAGAGTGTTTGAAAATTAGCTGTGGGCGTGTACGGGATTGCTCCACAATTTGATCCAGCTGATCCCGTTGTTCCAATGGAATCCAATGGATCCGCTTTTCTTCACTTTCGGTGGCCTTTGTTTTTCCTCCAAACAGATTACCAAATACACCCATCCTGCAAATTTATAGGCTAGGTCGTTAGATAGCAAAAAACTTTACAACCTGACGAAATGTCCTTTGTTTTCAAGGTTTTAACGCCATTTTGACGCATGCTTGGGCTTGGTAAGATTGTTGCTTTATGAAGAAAAAAAGCAGATGAATTTTAACAATTTCACCATAAAATCACAGGAGGCCCTTCAGCAAGCGCAGCAGCTGGCACAGGAATATGGGCATCAGCAAATCGAAAATGAGCACCTGTTTAAAGCGATTTCGGAAGTAGATCAAAACGTTTTGCCTTTTCTAATGAAAAAGCTCAATGTTGGTATGGGGATCATAAACCAGGTTGTGAACAAGGAACTGGATAGCTTTTCTAAAGTATCGGGAGGGGAGATCATGCTTTCCCATGAAGCGGGAAAAACGCTTAATGAGGCGAGCATTGTAGCTAAAAAAATGGGAGACGAATATGTCTCCATAGAGCATTTGTTGTTAGCCATTTTTAAATCGAAAAGTAAAATTGCACAGATACTAAAGGACAACGGAATTAACGAAAAAGCACTTTCTGCTGCCATAGCCGAACTTAGAAAAGGGAGTAAGGTAACCTCTCAGAGTGCAGAAGATAGTTATAATGCTTTGGATAAGTACGCACGAAATTTGAATCAACTCGCCGATTCCGGCAAACTGGACCCTGTAATCGGTAGAGATGAGGAGATACGGAGGGTGCTTCAGATTTTATCCAGAAGGACCAAGAACAATCCAATGTTAGTAGGCGAGCCTGGGGTAGGAAAAACGGCCATTGCTGAGGGCCTTGCCCACAGGATTGTGCAGGGGGATGTTCCTGAAAACCTAAAGGAAAAAACCGTGTATTCCCTGGATATGGGCGCGCTTATTGCCGGTGCGAAATACAAAGGGGAATTTGAAGAGCGCTTGAAAGCGGTCATCAAGGAGGTAACCTCCTCTGATGGTACTATTGTACTGTTTATTGATGAAATACACACCCTGGTAGGCGCCGGAGGGGGCCAGGGAGCTATGGATGCTGCCAATATTTTAAAACCTGCTCTTGCTCGGGGTGAGCTTAGAGCCATTGGAGCCACTACCCTGGATGAGTATCAAAAATATTTTGAAAAAGACAAGGCACTGGAACGCCGCTTTCAAAAGGTACTTGTGGATGAACCAGACACCGAAAGTGCTATTTCTATTTTACGTGGCATCAAAGAAAAATACGAGGCGCATCACAAAGTGCGCATTAAAGATGAGGCTGTGATTTCCGCAGTAGAATTATCGCAACGTTACATCACCAACCGTTTTCTCCCGGACAAGGCCATAGACCTTATAGACGAGGCGGCCTCAAAGTTGCGAATGGAAATCAATTCCAAACCGGAAGAACTGGACGTTTTAGACCGAAAGATAATGCAACTGGAAATCGAAATTGAGGCCATTAAACGCGAAAATGACGAGGTAAAACTCAAAACCCTCAACCTGGAGCTCGCCAATATTAAGGAAGAACGGAACGAAATATTTGCGCAATGGGAGAGTGAAAAATCTGTGGTAGACAATATTCAAAAAACAAAACAGGATATTGAAAATTACAAACTGGAAGCGGAACGCGCGGAACGCAATGGGGATTATGGAAAAGTAGCGGAACTGCGCTATGGCAAGATCAAAGAGGCACAGGAACTACTTGAAAAACTGCAGTCGGACCTGCAAGAGCAACAACGTTCCGGTACACTAATTAAAGAGGAGGTTACTAACGAAGATGTTGCTGAAGTAGTCGCCAAATGGACAGGGATCCCAGTGACAAAAATGCTCCAGAGCGAACGTGAAAAGCTTTTGAGATTAGAAGAAGTCCTTCATCAACGGGTTGTAGGGCAAGAAGAGGCCATTGAAGCGGTTTCGGATGCCATACGACGTAGCCGGACGGGCCTTCAGGATGCCAAAAAACCTATCGGTTCTTTCCTTTTCCTGGGAACTACGGGGGTAGGAAAAACGGAGCTGGCAAAGACCCTGGCAGCATATCTGTTTGATGATGAAAACGCCTTGACCAGAATTGATATGAGTGAATACCAGGAACGGCATTCAGTGAGCCGCTTGGTCGGTGCTCCTCCTGGATATGTCGGATATGATGAAGGTGGTCAATTAACAGAGGCTGTCCGAAGAAGGCCTTATTCTGTGGTGCTCCTGGACGAAATAGAGAAAGCACACCCAGATACGTTCAATATATTGCTACAAGTGCTGGATGAAGGCAGGTTGACCGATAATAAAGGTAGGGTGGCTGATTTTAAGAATACCATTATTATCATGACCAGCAATATGGGAAGCCATATTATCCAGGAAAAGTTTGAAGCCAGTAACGATGTATTTAGTGCTTCCGAGGCCGCGAGAGTGGAGGTGTTAGGCCTATTGCGTCAATCCATACGACCGGAGTTCCTTAACAGGATTGATGATATTATTATGTTCACTCCACTTTCTGTAGCTAATATTAAGCAAATCGTCGGTCTGCAATTGGGGCAATTAAGGAAGATGCTGGATACACAACAAATTACCCTGGACGCTACAGAAGAGGCTATAGCTTATTTAACCAAAAAAGGGTATGACCCACAATATGGGGCACGACCCATTAAACGACTGATTCAAAAGGAAGTATTGAACAGGCTTTCCAAGGAACTCCTAAAAGGAACCATACAAAGCGAAAGCGTAATTCTCCTGGATTCCTTTGATGATGAATTAGTCTTCAGAAATCAGAGTGAGCTGGTAAGCGAATAGTCGGATTATATTTAATAAAGAAAAAGGCCTCTGTTAGAGGCCTTTTTTGGTATACCACTCAGTATTTTATTTAAATTAGACAAAAACTATCCTTAACATGTCTACAAAGGCGGAAAGAACCACCCGATACATTATTGAAACCGTGGCCCCTATCTTCAACAAGTACGGTTATGTAGGTACAAGCATGAGTCACCTTACTGAGGCCACGGGCCTCACTAAAGGCGCTATCTATGGCAATTTCGAAAATAAAGAAGCCTTGGCTTTGGCTGCTTTTGAGTTCAATAGAATCAAACTTCTGGATAAATTTGATGAACTTCTAGGTGTGGAAGGCAGCGCCACGGCCAAAATCACATCATTAATTAATTTTTTTAGACAGTATGATGTTTTTACATTAGCTCTTGGAGGGTGTCCTATCCTAAATATTGGGGTTGATGCGCAGCACAACAATACTTTATTAGCCGCCGCTTGCCGGGAAACGATCAACATACTCGAAGGTAAAATCGCCTTGGTGCTGGAAAATGGTGTGAATGCAGGAGAAATAAAAATCCCAGTTCCCCCCCTACAGTTTGCGAAACAACTGTATACCATGCTACAAGGTGCGGTAGCTATGGCTACTATGACAAGGGACAGAAAGTACCTGGTCAACACAACAGCCTACTTGAACCAACTTTTCCAGAAAGAAATAAAAAAGTGAGTTATTTTCCCTTTACCCTAAATATCCACAGCTTATCCGGGTAACGACCACTAAACTTACTATCTCGGGCTTTACGGGCTTCATTAATTGAATTGTACCGTTTCAAGTAAACATAGTTATAACCATTGAGACTTCGATAAAACGATTTTGGCTCGAGCCCCTTCGTTTGCAGTGTTTTCATAAAACTTTCGAAGTATTTTTTAGTTCCAAAAACGTTTGCAATTAAATAGAATCCAGGGGCTAACCCATCTTCTGTTGCCACTTCCTCATACTTTTCGCCTGGCTCTGGCTGTATAGCAACTTCTTTTTCCTGCTCCGCTGCTTTAAGGCTATCCAAACGGGCGGCTTCTTTTATGCTATTGATTGAATCTTGTCTTGCTTTAGCCAATGCATTTTCCCTTTCCAAACGAGCGGCTTCTTTAGTTTTTGCCAGCTCAACATCTTTGGCACGATTGATGGAATCCTGTCTTACTTTGGCCAAGGCGCGTTCCCTTTCCAGACGTGCGGCTTCTTTAGCCCGGCCAATCGAATCTTGTCTTGCTTTGGCCAAGGCGCGTTCCCTTTGCAAGCGTTCGGCTTCCTTAACTTTTGCCAGTTCAGCTTCTCTTGCACGATTGATGGAATCCTGTCTTACTTTGGCCAATTCGCTTTCCCTTTGCAAGCGTGCAGTTTCTTTTGCCTGACTAATCGAATCTTGTCTTGCCTTTGCCAAGGCCCGTTCCCTTTCAATACGTTCGTTTTCTTGTGTTTCCTCTTCCGGGGCAGGTGGTATTTCTTCTTCTACTGCTACTGCTTGTTCTTCATGCTCCTTCTTAGTAGATTTTTGTCCTCCAAAAACATAGGACATTACCAGTTCCAACGTAGCATCTTCATTGCTTGCAGGAGTGTCCAAACCCGTCTCTAACAATGCGCCCAACCGAAATTTATCAAACAGGGTTGCTCCAACCCCACCGGAGAATCCATAAAAGCTATTATAACCACTTTGAACCCAAAACCTGGGATGCTCGAAAAGTGCCACTACCCCAAATTGTGTGTCCGCATTTTGTATGGCGCGTATATACGCCATAGGCTTGAAATGACTTTCTTCTTCAAAAAAGTTAATCGGAAAATCGTTGCCAATCATTCCTGTGAAGACCGTTGGTGTATCATCAGCTTCTGCATCGGACACATCCAATTCCAGGACATTGTCTACCACCATTCCAATGCTAAAGGTATTGGCTTTCAGCTGAATGCCAGGGGATAGTCTAAGGAGAAATACATTTTCTCGGGCGATGACTGTAGAATCTGTTGGTTGAAAACCGAAATTTTCATCGGCTACCTCCTGATTAAACGCAAAAAGATTGGTCCCGATTACCAAATCGGTGTTTTCCCCTACAGCCAAAGCGTGTGCTACATTTAAGGCCGCCCCGGTATTCAGAAATATCCCGGTATTGTTTTGAAAAAAACCTAATCCTGCGGCAGTTCGTTCCCCAAATAGCTGCGAATAGTTAATGAACAATGTGGTGGGATCGCCATCGAGCGTCTGCCACTGCCAACGTGTCCATACTGACAAGGAGCCCTGTTCATTTTCGGTTAATGAAAATGTTGGATTCAACAAACCAGCATTAATCTGTGTAAGATTATGCGTCCTGAGGTCCGCGGGCAAACTGCTTTCCTGTCCCAACAGAATGATAGGAATATATGCCACTAAGCAAACCATTACGTACCGCCCCATACCCTATTTGAAATTTTAATGCTACTTTTAGGTTAGTTCAATGCATAAAAATGGGAGATAGTCCAGAGCACGCTTTTCATAAGCTACAAAAAATTTTGATACTTTTTATTTTTCTGATAGCTTTAGCAAGCTGCGAAAACGAAAATAAGACAGCTGAAGCCAAAGACCCAATAATTTCTACTTTTTATCTTATTCGCCATGCCGAAAAAGACCGTGCCGACAGCACAAATCTTGATCCGGAATTAAGCCAAAAAGGGCTAGACAGAGCCATAAGATGGGCCGAAGTTCTCGATAATGTGCAATTGGACGCCATATTTTCGACTAATTATGAGCGAACGACGATGACGGCTGCCCCTACCTCGGTTAAAAAGAATATTGATATTCAGTTTTATGATCCCGGAACACTAGATATCGAGGAGTTCAAAAGGAAAAACAGTGGTTTAAATGTGCTGGTTGTAGGACACAGCAACACCACTCCCGTAATTACCAATCAACTGGTTGGAAAAGAAATGTTTCCCGTAATGGATGACAATGATAACAGCAGTCTTTTTATTGTCCGATTCATAGATGACCAGGTCACTTCGCTGCGATTAAATATGGATTAATTAGGAGTAGCTACCTGTATTTCCTGGAGTTCAATTTTGGACAACAACTCGAGTTTATTTGCCATAAACAGGTTGTCGACCTGAAAAAAGTCGATCTGTTTTTCCATTGGTTTGTAGTTGTTGTAATCTACAAAGCGTATCCCTTCCACGTATCGCTCGTTATACGCCTCCCGGAACCGGATACCTCCACCATCAACATGAAATTCATATGCTAAGTACATTGGTTTAAAAGTAGCCTTGTCAAACCAGTATAAATAAATGTCTTCAAAATCTTCTCCCCCGTTTTGCTGATCAAAAGTCACTTTAACTTTGTAGCATTCTTTTCCGTTTATTGTCGATTCTCCTAACAGCTTTTTATTTACCGCCGGGTCGTTGAGCCCGTAAGGCAGTCTAACAAAATAATGTACCGAATTGACAGCATTGGCATAACGATTAGCAAGGGTATCCGGAAGCGCTATCAGGCTGTCGTTAAAGAATCGTCTAAAATCCTGATTCGCTAAAACATCGGTGATTTTAATCGAATCTGTTGGGGTAACGCGCTGTAATACCTTTTTGCCACCAACAACTTCGGAGCTATAGTGCCGATCACGAAATCTGAATGCAACCTTATGCGTTTCATAATGCATACCTCCACTCACTGAAATGGCTTTATCCACTATTTGTTGTGCCGTAAGGGGCTTTTCTT
>JANQHL010000023.1 GCA_028277085.1 Flavobacteriaceae bacterium | reverse complement strand
CGTAGTACACGGTTAGGGTGTTCGCATTATTTGAAGTTTCGTTATACGGCAGTACCATTCCCATCTTAGCATTCAGGGAAAAGTGGGACGCATCGTTTTGCAAATTGAGTTGATCGGAAATAGGTAAGCAATAACTTTCCTTAATCCACTGATCCATAAAATCTTGATTCACAATAGCAACGTCATGCATAGATACCCAACCTTTGTAATAGGGGCAGATAGCATAACACCATTGTTTATCGTTGGAGATGTGGGCAATAAAAATGGGCGTATTGGCCCACACCACCGTTTCTTGAAAATAATCAAAGGGATACCCCTCACCGGCATTGGAATAGTGATCAAAACCGGGTCTATTGGTAGGAACTCGTCTTAGATTTGTATGGGATATTATGATTCCTTTTTTCAGAAAATTAGGAAATCCTTGTGCGTTTGCATTGGAAACAATTTCTGCCCTTTGCCGCTTTTTGTGTTGCTTTTTATTCTCACCATACCACGCGTCATCTTCTAAATACTTTTCTAAATACTGCGGCTCTTTTCCCGGGAAAGCATCTAAACCGCTCAATAAGTTATCCGGGATTATCTTCCAAGGAGTAAAAAAGTTTTCTATGAATTTATTTTGAAGTGAATCCGGAATCTGGATAGCTGTACTTGGATAATCCAGATTGTCATAGCCATAGGTCTCTACTTTAATCGCCACTTCTTCTCTGTCTACACTTTTACAGCCAAAGAATCCAAAAACCCCAGAGACTACTAAAATTAAAAAGAGGCGCATATTACTTTTTTTCGGTTTATCAAAGGTAGTATTCCGGCGCTGCATTTTTTGAATTAAATTAAATTCTCCCTATTGCAGTTGAACCTGTATTAGTACTTATGCAATTGTGTTGCTTCAATAATCGTGTGGTTTAACAACCTTAAGTGAGTATTATTGCTATTTTTAGTACTTCTTAATAACCACACTATATGAAACCTTTTTTCTTCTCCTTATTTCTGTTATTGTCTGCATTTCCTTTCGGTGATTTGAATGCTCAACGTAAAAAAAGCAGCGACAAAACTCTCGAGAGTTATTCTGAATCCCTATACAATTCCATCCAATGGCGCCTGGTAGGCCCATTTAGGGGCGGCCGTGCAGGAACGGTTTCAGGAGTCCTAAACAATCCCAACCTTTACTATATGGGGACCGCCGGCGGTGGGGTATGGAAAACTGTTGATGCAGGTAGCACATGGAGCTGCATTTCAGATGGCTATTTTGGGGGATCAATCGGCGCCTTGGCCGTTTCAGAATCGGATCCCAACGTTATCTATGTCGGTGAAGGAGAGCAAACCCTTAGAGGAAATGTGTCTTCGGGGAATGGGATCTGGAAAAGTCTTGATGCGGGGGAAACCTGGCAATTTATAGGGTTGGAAGGATCCGAACATATTTCAAGAATTCGAATTCATCCTACAAATCCGGACCTGGTGTACGTTGCCGCTATAGGCAATCTATGGAAACCCAATGAAACTCGTGGTGTTTATCGTTCCAAAGACGGGGGCCAGAACTGGGAAAAAATATTGTACGAAAGTGACAAGGCCGGAGCCGGGGATTTGATACTGGATCCGAACAATCCAAGGATTTTATATGCGGCCACCTGGCAAATGAAACGAAACGGATACCGAATGGACAGCGGTGGACCCGATAGTAAACTTTACAAAAGCACGGACGGTGGTGATACTTGGACTGATATTTCTAAATATAATGGCTTACCCAAAGGGGTTTGGGGTATAGTGGGTATAGCGGTTTCTCCAGTGGATTCAAATAGGGTATGGACGATTATAGAAGCGGAAGATGGTGGTGTTTTCCGGTCTGAGGACGCGGGTAAAACCTGGAAAAAGATAAATGAAAATAGGGCTTTGCGGCAGCGGGCATGGTACTACAGCCGGATTTATGCAGATACCCAGAACAAGGACAAGGTGTTCGTTATGAATGTGAGTTATGGAGTGTCTACTGACGGCGGAAAGACATTCACACTAAAAAATGCACCACACGGAGACCATCATGATCTCTGGATCGATCCCGATAACAACCAAAGGATGGTGATCGCCGACGATGGTGGCGCACAGGTATCCAATGATGGTGGAGAGAATTGGACCACCTATCACAATCAGCCCACAGCACAGTTTTACAGGGTTACCACAGATAATTCCTTTCCCTATAGAATATACGGGGCACAACAAGACAATAGTACCGTTCGCATCTCCCATCGCAGTGCCGGTTCAAGTATTACCGAAAGGGACTGGGAACCTACCGCCGGAGGCGAAAGTGCCCATCTGGCTCCTGATCCAAAGAACAATAACATTGTTTACGGAGGTACATACAAAGGGTATATGATGCGAAAAGACCATTCGGTGGACCAAACCCGTTCTGTCAATATCTGGCCGGACAACCCTGCCGGCTCGGGTGCTGAGGTGATGAAATATCGATTCAACTGGAACTTCCCTGTCAAGTTTAGTTTACACGAACCGAATACGTTGTACGCTGGATCCAATTTTTTACATGTTACCACTAATGAAGGGCAAAGCTGGAAAACCATATCACCAGACCTTACCCGTGGTTTACCGGAAACTATAAAATCGTCAGGAGGACCAATTACTCAGGATAATACCGGGGCTGAGTTCTACTCCAACCTCTTCGCGATCAACGAATCTCCTTTGGAGCCGGGCGTTATCTGGGTGGGTAGCGACGATGGGTTGATCCATATTACAAAGGATAATGGCCAAAATTGGGAGAACATTACCCCTCCGCCAGGTATGAGTCCGAAACTTAATATGATCAATTGTATTGATCCCAGCCCCTTTCAAAAAGGTACCGCCTACGTAGCCGCCACTTCATATAAGTTTGGGGATTATACGCCGTACTTATACAAGACTTCGGACTATGGTAAAACCTGGAAGGTGATTACCC
The DNA here is from genome assembly GCA_028277085.1 of Flavobacteriaceae bacterium. GTDB lineage: Bacteria > Bacteroidota > Bacteroidia > Flavobacteriales > Flavobacteriaceae > Croceivirga. The sequence continues at coordinate 1,984 of JANQHL010000023.1, read as the reverse complement.
GAGGGATCAAAAACACCCACTATACACGGGCCATTCGTTCAGATAAAGTCCGGGAGGGATTGCTTTACGCGGGAACGGAATGGGGTATGTATGTCTCATTTGACGATGGTGGTAGTTGGTCGCCTTTTCAGTTGAACCTGCCCATCACCTCTATCAGAGACCTTCATGTACAGGACAACGATCTAATTGCAGCCACCCACGGCCGTAGTTTCTGGATGATCGATGACCTGACTCCTTTGCAGCAACTGTCAGAGCAAATTGCCAATGCCGACTTTTATTTATATAAGCCTGATCGGGCCTACCGAATGCAGCAGTCCGGCGGTTGGGGAAAGCCGAATACTTTGTTAGTAGGTGAGAATCATCCTGATGGGGCGATTATCAACTATTATCTAAAAGACCTGCAAGAAACCGATAAGGTTGCTATCGAAATTCTGGAAACGGATGGTACATTGATACAGCGTTTTTCAAATGGGGCTAAGGAGGATAAACTGAACCCTGAAGCGGACAAGCCTTTAAAAGTTGTATCAGGAGGTAACCGACTGATCTGGAATATGCGTTATCCCGGCTACAAAACCTTTAAGGGAATGGTGTTCTATTCCTCCCCGAACAGGGGCCCTAAAGTGGTTCCAGGCAACTACAAAATACGATTGCATTATAACGGACAAATTGCTGAACAGGTGCTTACAATTGTCAAAGATCCGAGGATGCCTAGTTCAGCGAGTGATTATCAAAAGCAGTTTGACTTTCTCATCAAAGTGCGGGATCAAGTAAGCCGAGCGAATGCTGCTATCATTGATATTAGAACGGTTAAAAAAGACCTGGACTATTTCAAAGGAAAACCGGGTTTAAAAAAGGGACTGCAGGATATGATATCGGACTTTGAATCAAAGTTGGATCTAATTGAAAACAATATTCACATGACCAAGAATCAAAGTAGACAAGATCCTTTGAACTACGGTATTCGAATTAATAACCGCCTGGCATTTTTGATGACCGACTCCCAACGTGGTGATTATCCTCCCACGGATCAAGCCGAGCAATTCTTTGTTGAAGTTACCAAAGAGTTGGACAAAGAAATCACTGCCCTAAAGCAATTAATGAACGAATACATCTCAAAAATCAACGGGCAAATTGCTAAAAATGAGATGGAAATGATCTCATTTGAGAAAGAATAAAATAACTGTCAACTAATTTTTTCTGTTTGAATTTGCATTGATTGGGTAACACTTAGTTTTTAAGGTTGCTTGGGCTCCTGTATTTTCAGACCATATCCCGAATCCTTTTCCATCGCTTTTCCTCTGGATATTTTTGTACATTCGGAAATTATAAAAATTGATTATGAAAATCTTCCCTAGTTGCCTTTTCAGCCTGTTCCTACTGGTTCAATTCACTGTTGCCCAGGATAGAATAACCGGTGAGCCCTTTGCCACGCGCTCAGAAGTATTGGGTCAAAACGGCATGGTCGCTACAAGTCATCCCCTGGCTACCCAAATTGGGCTTGATATCTTAAAAAGTGGAGGGAACGCCATAGATGCGGCTATTGGTGCAAATGCAGCTTTAGGCCTTATGGAACCCACAGGATGTGGTATTGGAGGCGATCTTTTTGCAATTGTTTGGGACGGAAAGACTAAAAAACTCTATGGGCTTAATGCCAGCGGGCGTTCACCCGGCAACCTCAGCCTGGAATACTTCGAAAAAGAAGGCATGGAGAAGATTCCTTCACATGGGCCGTTGCCTGTGAGTGTTCCGGGTGCGGTAGATGGTTGGTTTGAACTGCATCAAAAATTCGGGTCCAAGCCCATGACGGAAATTCTGGCCCCGGCCATTGGGTATGCTGAAAAGGGCTTCCCCTTGACCGAACTTATTGCCTGGTATATGCAACGCAGTATTCCCTTCTTTAAGTCAAAAGGGTTTCCTAATATTGAGGATACCTACGAGCAACAAAATGGCGGTGAACTTCCCAATGAGGGAGAGATATATAAAA
>JANQHL010000263.1 GCA_028277085.1 Flavobacteriaceae bacterium | reverse complement strand
GGGAATGCAATTTGGTCATGGCGATTTTGAGAAAACCATTCAATTCATAGTGAACTACGGGCGTGATAATGATACGGTTGCAGCTATCGCAGGGTTAATTCTAGGTGCCAGGGACGGCTACTCCCGTCTACCGGAACATCAAAAGAAAAGAGTGTTAGAGGTCAACAAAGAAAATCTTGGAATAAATCTAGAAGTACTGGCCCAGGAACTTACTGCCCAAATACATTGATGTTTCCAACTATATACTATCCCTTAATCTCCAATATCTGGAAGATCCAGCACTGCGAAATTCAAAACTTCGAACGGCTAGTGCCGAGGGAATGTTAGGAGACAACACCTCAAGTGCAAAACCCCCTATTCATTTCCAACCCGTATCCTGATGTCCTTGATCGACAAAAAAAGGATTAGCACAATAAGCAACAGTACTATCAGAAAAATCAAGGTGCGATGATTTCTATGGTATCTACTACTATCGCCGGGTATGCTTTTAGCTTTGTCTTTCGTAAACACGTCTTCTTGGGCAATAAGATGATATCCTTTTTTGGGGATGGTCTTGATCAACAAAGGATTCTTGCGATCATCCTTAAATAACTGTCGAAGCCGTGATATTGCCTGGGTGAGCCCAAGATCATTGGCATAACGTTCGCCCCACACCAATTCCAACAAGGACTGTCTACTTACCGTTTTACCCATATTCTGGTAAAGGATGACCAGTACCTCCATTTCCTTTGGTGTCAATTTTTCCCTTTTACCGTCAATTGCAATTTCATTTAAATCGACAAAAACGCGGTGTCCTCTCAATTCAAAAGATGTAGGATTTTCATGCATTAAGAATGACCAAAATTGATATGTGCTTAAAAATAACGATTAGCAAAAGATAAACAGCTGTCCGTAAATCAGACAATTCACGAACCTTGATCGGAAAGAATAAAAACAGAAGGTTTTGCGAAGGTGGAAGCGCTATCGCGGCTGTTACATTTGGTTGTATCTAAACGATTATGATCATGAAAGTCATGTATTCTTTATCGGTAGTTTTCTTTCTATTTTCCTCAATTGTCTGCACTGGCCAAAATCTTACTGAAAAAAATAAGAAGCAGATTGCCAAACGATTGATAACTCAAATAAAAGACAATTATGTACTTCAGGATTCCGTTGCCTTTATTATCCCTAAGATTAAAGAAAGCTATAACCAAGAAGCCTTTAAGAAAAAACAGACCGCAGCAGAATTTGCCCTGTACCTAACAAAATTGCTCCGAACCCTTACCAGGGATGCCCATTTTGGTTTTATCTACCATCCTCAAGTCTCCGATCTGCTGCTTCAAGCCCAGGATGGGGATACTACTGCATCAAATACACAGCTCGATGCACTTCTTGGGGACTTGGGCGGAAATCCCGGCCCAATTGAAAAGCATAATTTCTTTTTCAGAAAAGCAGAACTGCTTGAAGGCAATATTGGCTATTTAAAACTGGACCAAATCCCAGCATTGGAATCGTCCCAACCTACTTTGGATGCCGCTATGGCCTTTCTCTCAAATTCGGACGCTTTTATTCTGGATTTACGCGGTAATAGAGGAGGCGCCGGAGGATTCATCCCCTATTTTATGAGCTATTTCTTTCCGAAGAAGAAAAAGCTTTTATACAAAAGGGAAATGCCCGCTCCGGCCTGGGATTCCATTTCGTACCACTATACCCATGAGCAAGTAAATGGCAAAAGAATGGATAACACGCCGCTTTACATCCTTACGGATCAGGCAACCGGGTCAGCAGCAACCAATATGGCCTATACCCTACAAAGCTTTGAACGGGCTACCATCATAGGTGAAAATACCGGTTCGGGGTACCGAGGAGCACATAGCGCCAGCTTATTTCCTTTATACCATGGCATTGTGGGATTAATACCCATTGGCAGGGTGGTGAATGCAAAAACCAATACCAATTGGCGGGTTGCAGGTGTGCATCCCGATATCCCTGCCAATTCCAAGAATGCATTGCATATTGCCCATATAAAAGCACTGGAAGATTTGTTAACATCAGGAACCGATGAAGCACATCAAAAGACGCTGAAAAACATTTTGAAGGATAAACAGGAAGACAATAGTAAAAGGGATTCTTCAACAACTGCCACAGGCATCAACCTAGAAAAGTATGTGGGCACCTATGAAGGAGGGCGTACCATTTGGGTAGAAGGCGACCAGTTGAAATTCCAGCGCAAGGGTGGGTCGCCACTTCACTTAAAATGGAAGGAAGGGCATACCTATAAAATTTATCTCCCCAGTAGTGGTACTACCAACCCTTCGCTTCCTAGCGTCCGTTTCCACTCAGAACCGAATGGGCTCATAGAGAGTCTGACGTTGGAATTTGAGGATGGCCGTGCTCCCCTGGGGCCCTATAAAAAGGAAAGTTAATCGTTAAATCGTTTAAAAACCAAGGATATGCTAAAACGACTTTTAACTACCGCAACGCTTTGTTTGGGGCTCACCCTTACAAGCTATTCCCAGGATGTAAACAACTTTGAGGATATCAATGCCATGTGGTCTAAATTCTCACAGGCTTTTGACGCATTAGACTATCAATCCATTGCTGAGATCCATACCAAAGAGCTTATCCGAATTCCCGGTGGGAAACAGCTACTGCACTATGACAATTATATGATGACCTATAAAATCGATTTTGAACAGGCGAAAAAGACCAATGCCACGCGAGCGATCTCTTTCCGTTTTTTCGAACGGATACATAATGATTCCATTGCCAGTGAAAAAGGGATCTATAAAGTGGTAATGGATGACCAAACGTACTATGGAAAATTCCACGTGCTCTTAAAAAAAGAAAATGGAGACTGGAAGATCTTTATGGACTATGATTCCAATGAAGGAGGTACGGTTGGGGAAAAAGATTTTACCGCTGCTGTTGCGATAACCGACGTAAGTACGTTTGTAAAACAATAGCTTAAACACTACAAAAACCCGGCTATTTACCGGGTTTTTTGTTATCATATTTACCAACTGCTATCCCTTAATCTCCAGGATCTGCCGGACCATTTGATGGGTAAAGCCCCATTCGTTATCGTACCAGGTCATTACCTTAAGTAAATCCCCATCTACCACACGGGTCATGGCCAAATCTACTGTGGAGGCGTAGGGACTCCTTATAATATCCGAAGACACAATGGGTTCATCCGTTACGGCTACCACTTCAGCATAACGATCCGTTTGAGATTCTTCAATTAATATTTGGTTTACTTCCTCGGGAGTGACTTCCTTTTCCGTGACAAAGGTCATATCTGAGATCGATCCTACTGGAACCGGTACCCGGATCGCTACACCATCAAACTTCCCGGCGTATTCGGGTAAAGCCTTTGTAGTGGCAATAGCCGCTCCGGTAGTGGTGGGGATCAGATTCTGCGCCCCGGCCCTTCCCATTCTGAAATTCTTTTTGGAAGGGGCATCTACAATGCCTTGTGAAGCAGTATACGCATGCACCGTAGTCATGATCGCTTTTTTAATCCCGATACGTCTGCCCAGGATCTCTACCACAGGACTAATATTATTGGTAGTACAGCTCGCACAGGAGAACACACTTACATTGCCATCCTGGGAATTTACCCCGTGGACTACGGTAGGTGTATCAGCACTTTTGGAAGGCGCTGAGATCACTACAGTTTTTGCTCCGGCCTGCAAATGGCGTTCGGCGTCCTCTCCTTT
>JANQHL010000173.1 GCA_028277085.1 Flavobacteriaceae bacterium | reverse complement strand
CGATTCATTTCGGCAATTTCTTTTTGAAGTGAAGCTCTTCTTGCTTCCAAAGCCTTTTGCTCGTTAGATTGCGCAAACAAAAAAGTCCCACTTAACAGGAGGACAACCAAAAAGAGAAGTCTAAATAGCTTACTACTTATCATCTTAGCGGGAGACTACGGATTTAAAACCCTTCGGGATCTTATATGGAAAATTTAGTGCTTTATTAAACTCTATATTCTTGAAATCTAACTGAATACTTGTCCTTTCACTTCGGTTAGCCGCTTCAATCAATACCACACTTGGCGTGGGGTTGCCATCAATATCCTGGTAAGCGTAGTCCATGGTTAAAATTCTATTTTTTTGTGGTTGTGTTAACTCCTGGCGCTTCGCCCTAAAAAAGCGAGGTTCCAAAGTAAAAAACACGTTGTAGAGTGCTTGTTGCGATCTCGGTTGAAGCCTATAGCTATTGTCCGAAACTGATGATACGTAGCGCTCCTTTCTTAGATCTAACACAGTATTGCCCAATAATAGATTTTCCATTTTCTCAAAATCCATCTGCGTCCCCAGCAAATCGCTTAAAAATTCAAAATCGCCATCAAAATACTCGCCCTCGAGCTTGTTGTAAAACGATACCCTATTTGGCGTGATATAGGCCTTAAAAATTCCTAAAGGGGCGCTCACCCAAATAGCTTCATCTTTTTTCATCCTGAGGTTAACCGTAACGCCCTGCTTTTTATCGCCATCAAAATAATCTATCCTGACCCTTCCACTTAAAGTTCTGAAGTCCGGGGCATTGGAATAATGGCTTTGGATTATTTTTTTTGTGGTGAGTGCAGTATTGACTTCTCCTAATACCAAGGATTTTTTTCCTTTACAACCCACCAAAACCCCGGTTATCAGGAACACCAGCAGCAACTTCATATATAATCCTCTAACTCCTTTCATCAGGAACCTGTTTTGATTTTGTTGGTATACATATTGGCCTTAGATACGTTACCTACTTTAGTAAACGCTTCAGAAAGCGTTTTGTAAAATTTATTTGCCAAAAGTTCATCGTCAAAAAGGTATTCCAACCCTTCCTCTAAAATCGCAATAGCTTGATTTACTTCGCCCAACTCTAGTAGTGCCGCTCCCTGAAAGTAGTAAAAAAAAGGTTGCAGAGGATAAGCTTCCTTAGCTTCCCCCGCTTGTGTAACGGTCGCGGAAAAATCCTCTTTCAAGAATAATTGCTCAATAGCTTTCTTGTAATTGGATAGTACCGTATCTGTAGTACTCTCTTTTTGCTCTTCCTCGGTAGCTATTTCTTGCTTTTGCGTTGCGACTGCAAGGGAATCATTAATTTTTCTTGTTAGGTCCTTCTTAAAGAAAGTGCTTTCCAGATTGTTAAGTATGTTTAACGCCTTGGAGTAGTCTTCCTGCTGAAAATAAATTAGTGCTAAATTCCTTTGAAGGGCAGCGTTGGTGTAGGGAATAGTGTTTTTAATATTTTCAACTTGTTCTCCTTGCGCTTCCAATATAATGGTCAAAGTGTTTAAATACCAATAGTTTTCAGGATCTGACCCTATGGCTTGCACGGCATGAGTTTTGGCATTGGCATATTGCTTTTCCGCCCAGTAAGCTTTAGCCAGTTCATGCGTTACCGTACTATTGTCCGGATCCATTTCCCTACACTCCAATAACAGGTTAATCGCTCTGTCATGGTTTTGAATACCTTTCTGCTTCAAAGCTTCGAAAAACTTTTCCTGAAACTCATCGGTATATTCCTCTAAAAAGACTTCGGAACTCTGTTCGACCTGAATTTCCTGATCCTCCTGTGCATAAAAAGGTGGGGTTGTTAGAAATAACAACCCTACTGAAAAGCAGAGTACAGCATTCCTTTTCAATATAACCGATTCTTTATGATGATCCTTCCGGCCGTAGTTGGACTATCCTCTCTTTAGGATCGTTATTCTAAAACTGAGTAATCGCCAATGCTAATTGTCTCAAAATTACCATTATACTTTACGTGGTTTCCCACCATAGCATTCTCTAAGTTCGCATTTTTGATTATGGTGTTACTTTGAATTAAGCTATTTTTAACGATTGCATTTTCGATGATGGTGCCGTCTCCAATGGAGGTATACGGCCCAACGGTTGCATTCTTTAGTACTACATTTTCCCCGATATAACAGGGGGCAATAATTTCCGAGCTTTCCTTTAAAACCGTACTAGCCACCAACGGCTCTCCGTCCTCTTCAAGAAAACGCAACATTTTTCCATTAGTGTCTACGGTAATTTCTTTGTTCCCGCAATCCATCCATTCCTTTACTTCTCCAGTCACAAATACCTTGCCATTGGCCATCATTCTTTTGATCCCATCATTAATCTGATACTCTCCTCCGTGAACAATATTGTTATCGAGCACATACTGTAATTCATCTCTTAGAATGCTTACATCCTTGAAGTAATAAATGCCAATAACCGCAAGGTCTGAAACAAATTCCTGGGGTTTCTCCACAAGTTCTGTAATCCGATTTTGGCCATTTAGTTTCACTACCCCATAGGCCTGCGGATTTTGTACCTGTTTCACCCAAATAACGCTATCTGCATTCTTATCCAAATCAAAATCTGCTCTGATCAGGGTGTCGGCATAGGCAATCACCGCAGGACCTGTTAGTGAAGGTTTAGCGCTCATTATGGCGTGTCCCGTACCCAAGGGTTGATCTTGTCGATATATCGACACTCTAGCACCTATTTCCTTCGCCAAAAGCTGTAGTTGTTCTACGACATCCTCACCAAAAAAGGCGGGATCTCCTAAAATAAATGCTACTTCTTCTATGGGTTCTCCCAAGACCTTGGCAATATCACTTACCAGTCGATGAACAATAGGCTTTCCGGCAACTGGAATTAATGGTTTTGGCACGGTTAGCGTGTGAGGCCGTAATCGAGACCCTCGGCCTGCCATTGGAACAATGATTTTCATATATTTTGATATACGTAATTAAGACTATACTGGTTGTTAGGCATCAATTTAAACCTGTACTGCCAAAGCCTCCTCTTCCCCTGGAAGTTTCGGTAAGCACCTCTACCTCAATCCAATTGGCTCTCTCATGCTTGGCGATAACCATCTGAGCAATACGATCACCGTCTTCAATTACATACGCCTCATTCGACAAATTGACAAGGATAACCCCCAACTCTCCCCTGTAATCTGCGTCAATTGTTCCCGGGCTATTCAACACTGTAATACCCTTTTTCGCCGCCAAGCCACTTCTGGGTCTAATTTGAGCCTCATATCCAACTGGTATTTCCAAAAAAAGACCTGTCTTTACTATAGCTCTTTCTAAAGGTTTCAGGGTTATCGTTTCCGTAATGTTCGCTCTAATATCTACTCCCGCTGAACCTATGGTTTCGTATTCTGGCAAAGGATGCCCGGACTGGTTAATGATCTTTACTTTCACTTTTTTGAAAAAATGGTCTTTAGTTTATCTCCTTCCAATTTGTAAATCAAGCCCAAAAATACAAAAAGCAAGAGGGTGCCTATTATTAAGTTTCGATTAAAAACGTAAAAGGAAATTATGGAAAACAAGATAGAGACCCCTCCATAAAATACGATTTTACGCATGTTGTAGGGAATGGGGTAGTATTTCTTACCAAAGTAATACGATAGCCCCATCATTGTTCCGTAAGCTGCCAGGGTACCTAATGCAGAAGCCATATACCCGATTTTTGGAATAAAGGCAAAATTAATCACCAGGGTTAGTACAGCACCAACAGAAGAAATATAAGCTCCGTATCGGGTCCTGTCAGTAACTTTGTACCAAACTGAAAGATTGTGATAGATTCCCAGGCAAAAACTGGCCAGAAGTATAATCGGCACAACTGTCATTGCTTCCCAATAGACTTCATTCCGTACGAAAAGTAGTTTTAACAGATCGGCAAAGACCACCACCGCTAACAGAATACAACTTCCCAGGATAACAAAATAGGTAGTGATCCTTGCATAAGTCTTTTCCGGGGTTTTGGAATTGGAATGGCTAAAGAAAAAGGGTTCCACTCCAAGACGAAAAGCTGTTCCATATAATGTCATAAACAATGCTAGTTTATAGCATGCGGCATATTTTCCCGCCTCAGCTTCTGAAACCATCTCCGCCACTAGAATTTTATCCAACACTTCATTTATCGTAAATGCTATCCCTGCAAACATTACCGGAATAGCGTATTTCATCATTCGTTTCCAAAGGAGCGTGTCAAAGGTATATTTCACCCGGAAATAGGCTGGACTGACCATTAGTAATGTGATCCCACTGGCAACGATGTTGGAAATGAAAATATATGGAATCTCAAACCCGGGTCGATAGAGCCCCTCAAAGAATCCTTGCTCCTCCTGTCCAAGACGTGGCAGCAATAGTAAAAAGAACACATTCAACCCCAAATTAACCCCTACGTTGATCAGCTTTAGTATGGCATATCTCATCGGCTTCTCCCTGGCTCTAAGTAGGGCGAAAGGGAGAATGGCCACCGCATCCAAAGCAAGAATAAATACCGTGTACTCAAGGTACTCCGCTTTAATTCCGGTAAAATCAGATAATATCCCTTTAAAGAGAAATGCAAGAATTCCAAAGAGGGTGGTAGAACTCAAAAGGGAGATAAAAGCAGTGGTTACTACTGATGACTTCCTATCCTCTTTTAGAAAGAATCGAAAAAAGGCAGTCTCCATACCATACGCCAGCAACACATTGAAAATGGCGATCCAGGCGTATATTTTGGTGTACTCACCATAACCATCCGCGTTTTCAAAAACCTCGGTATATAAGGGCAACAACAATACCGACAGTACTCTCGGCAATACTGTTGCCAAACCATATATAAAGGTTTGCTCAAATAGTTTTTTAAGCGAGCTCAACGGAAAATGCTATTAAAACAAACCCCGAAGTTGAACCTCGGGGTATACTTTAGTAAAAGTAGTCAAATTATCTACTATCGGTAAATTAGCGGTTTCTTCTCCTGTACCCCTTCTATCCTAAAGAATTTCTCGGTATCTCCCTCCATGTAGCTAATCACGCATTGGTCTTGTCCCAGTTCAAAAGGAAACTTTGCTTTAGGCTGCGGCGGCCGATTTCCCACTTCTTTTTTTGGATCAGCGTGCATTATTATATCCGGCTTGTCCAAAGCTTGATCTAAAAAGTTAGCCTTGACCAACCAGCCGTTTTCTGTGTCTTCTAAAGTTAGGTCTGCAACTCTTTCTCTAAAATAGGCTTTCTTCAGCTGCACTTGTTCCATGTTTTCTCCAGAGACAGGAATAGTCAATAGCATACCGGAGCCACTTTCCGCTCTACCACCTGTCCAGGACTGACAGCTTGCATCTCCTAACTCAAAAGGGAGTTGGGTTTCGAATTTCTTTTGAGAAGAACATCCAAGTAAGGAAAATACCATCGCAAATAGTATATAAGGGCACATTCTCATAGTCATACTCTTGAATTGTAAAGATATAAAACCAAAATTGATGCCAAATAAAAAGCCCTGGATTTCCAGGGCTTTCCAACTTGTTGTTCTACCGCTTAATCGTTTAGTGCCTCTGCTCCTCCTACAATTTCCAGAATCTCCCCGGTAATGGCGGCTTGTCGCGCTTTGTTATACGTTAGGGTTAATTGATCTTTCAGTTCGGAAGCATTATCCGTGGCTTTGTGCATTGCGGTCATCCGTGCCCCGTGTTCACTGGCAAAAGAGTCCCTAATGGCTTTGTACAACTGGGTTTTTAGGGATTTTGGAATTAGTTGTTCTACAATTTCCGGTTTAGAGGGTTCAAAAATATAGTCTGCTCCGGCATTGGCATCGCCTTCCACCGGTACAATGGGGAGGAACTGTTCTGTAGTAACAACCTGAGTCGCTGCATTCTTGAAACGGTTGTAGACCAACTCTATTCGGTCATATTCCCCTTCAGTAAACCTTTGCATTAGATCCTCAGCGATGTTAGCAACGTTCTCAAAGGTCAAAGCGTCAAAAATCCCGCTCTGATTGGCCAGAATATTGAACTTCTTTCCTAAAATATCATTGCCCTTCTTTCCTATGGTTAGGAAATCTACTTGCTTCCCTCCGTATTTCCCATGATAAAGGGAAACCGATTCTTTGATAATATTCGAATTAAACGCGCCACAGAGACCACGATTTGAGGTAATAGCCACCACAAGCACTTTTTTCACTGCTCTGTTATCCGTATACTTTGCTCCAACGTCACCATCCAAGCTACCACTAAGGTTCTGCAATAGCTCCGTTAACTTATTGGCGTAAGGACGCATTGCGGTAATGGCGTCTTGGGCCTTTTTCAACTTGGCAGCAGAAACCATTTTCATGGCACTGGTAATTTGCATTGTTGATTTTACCGTAGAAATCCTATTTCGTATCTCTTTTAAGTTCGCCATTTTTCTCTTTTGTCATTCCGCACTTGATGCGGAATCTATTTTGTTATGGGCTCCTGCGTTCCCGCCTGTCCGGCAGGTGGTGCAGAAATAACAAGAATTTAAGCTTTGTACTTACTTGTTAAATCCTTACAAACTGAAGTCAGCGTTTCAATAACCTCATCCGTAAGCTTACCTGATTTTAAAGTGTCTAAAACGCCCCTATGTTGGGCATTTAAGAATTCAAGATAATCGCGTTCAAACTCCTTCACTTTATCCACAGGGACATCTCGTAACAGGTTCTTAGAACCGACAAATATAATAGCCACCTGATCTTCAACAGTGAAGGGATCGTTTTGAGCTTGCTTCAAAATCTCCACATTTCTACGCCCTTTCCCGATGACATTCATAGTTGCTGCATCCAGGTCTGAACCAAATTTGGCAAATGCCTCTAATTCACGGAATTGCGCCTGGTCCAGCTTTAATGTTCCTGCCACTTTTTTCATCGCCTTTATCTGTGCCGACCCCCCCACACGTGATACCGAAATACCCACGTTGATCGCAGGACGTACCCCTTGGTTAAAGAGATCCTGCTCCAGGAAAATTTGACCATCCGTAATGGAAATCACATTTGTAGGAATATAAGCTGAAACATCACCGGCCTGTGTTTCAATAATAGGTAAGGCAGTTAACGAACCTCCTCCTTTTACTTTATCCTGTAAGACATCAGGAAGGTCATTCATGTTTTGGGCCACCGCATCATCATTGATGATCTTTGCTGCCCGTTCCAATAATCTGGAGTGCAAATAGAACACGTCTCCTGGATAGGCTTCACGCCCCGGAGGTCTCCTAAGCAGAAGCGATACCTCGCGATAGGCAACCGCTTGTTTTGACAGATCATCGTAGATGATCAAAGCAGGACGACCCGTGTCCCGGAAATATTCCCCAATTGCAGCTCCGGCAAAGGGGGCGTACACCTGCATAGGGGCAGGGTCAGATGCATTCGCAGCTACTATTGTGGTGTAGGCTAAAGCTCCTTTATCCTCAAGGGTTTTTGCAATGGCCGCAACGGTAGATGCTTTTTGGCCCACTGCAACATAAATACAATATACCGGCTCGCCTGCATCGAAGAATTCTTTTTGATTCAAAATAGTATCGATACAAACGGTTGTTTTTCCGGTTTGACGGTCACCAATTACCAACTCCCGCTGGCCTCGCCCGATCGGAATCATCGCGTCTATTGCTTTTACCCCTGTTTGCAAAGGTTCGTTAACAGGCTGACGGTAGATAACTCCTGGTGCTTTTCGCTCCAAAGGCATTTCATAGGTCTCCCCTGCAATCGGGCCTTTTCCGTCAATCGGAGTTCCCAAAGTATCAACAACGCGGCCTACAATACCTTCTCCCACGTTGATGGAAGCAATAAGTTGCGTTCGTTTTACCGTGGCGCCCTCTAAAATCTCTTTGGATGGCCCTAACAATACAACACCAACGTTATCTTCTTCCAGGTTCAATACGATTCCTTGTAGCCCTCCATCAAACTCCACTAACTCTCCGTATTGCGCATTTGATAATCCGTATACCCTGGCAATACCATCCCCGACCTGAAGCACAGTACCTACTTCGTCCAGGGAGGCAGTCGCTTCGAAACCTGATAATTGTTTTTTCAATATTGCTGAAACCTCAGCTGCTTTTACTCCCGCCATTTCACTAGATATTAGACTTTAGACCATAGACTCTAGATTTCTATGCGTCCTGTTTTTGATTTCTATTTGTTATTCAATGTATTATAGCCCGTAGTTTTAGCGAAGGACTATAAACTTTTTGTAAATTCTCGTTTTAATGTATTTAATTTGTTCGCCACGCTGGCATCGTATTGTAAATCCCCCACCCGTAAGATGAATCCACCTACAATGCTTTCATCAACTTTATTTTGAAGGGATACTTTATTTCCGGTAAGCGCCTCCACCTTTTTCAAAATCTGTTTCTCCAAAGCTGCCGTTAAAGGCACTGCCGTGGTAACCGTAGCCACATCTTCCCCTTTCATCTTTTCATATTGGATGATGTACTTATACGCCACTTCTTGTAACAAATCAATGCGTTTATTATCGGCTAAAGTGTTGATGAGACCCAGTGAGATTGCATTACTTCCTTTAAAAATCTCGGTAAGTGTGCTTTTCTTTACCTCGTTCTTGATGATCGGGCTTGACAAAAGCTGCTGAAGCTCACTATTGTCTGAGATGGTCTCCGCAATTTTTCGCATATCAGCATCTACTTTCTCTGCCGCTTTCTTCTCCACCGCAAAGTCCAAGGTTGCTTTTGCATACCGTAAGGCTACCCTACTTTCGTTCATGGGTTGTAATTAGTTGAATTTTACATCGCCTAACATATCCTCTACAACTTTTAGTTGCTTTTTCTTGTCAGACAATTCTCCCTGGATTACTTTCTCTGCAATGTCAACAGAAAGTGTTGCTACTTGCTCTTTAATATCAGCGACAGCTGCTTTCTTTTCACTTTCAATAGCTGCTTGTGCCTGCTTTATCATTTTGTCTCCTTCCACTTCCGCCTGTTCTTTGGCATCTGCAATCATCTTTTCCTTGATCTCCCGGGCTTCCTTTAACAACTTTTCGCGTTCGGCACGTGCCTCTTTTAATAGATTCTCGCTGTCTGCAGTTACATTTTGCATCTCTTTTTTCGCATCTTCTGCTGCCTGAAGTGCATTTTTGATGCCTTCTTCGCGATCATTTACCGCTGACAATATGGGTTTCCATGCAAATTTCCAAAGTAGCCACAGCAACAAAAGGAATAATAGTGTTTGCCAAAAAAACAGCCCTAATGAAAACTCCTCCAATAATTTTTCCATGTCTTGTCCTTTATTTCTTAATTTTTAAGAAGCAAAGGCTGCAACCAACCGTTGCAGCCGTTTACTTTTAGATGACTGATTACACCGCAAAAAGAGCAGCAAAACCAATACCTTCAATCAATGCAGCAACAATCAACATTGCTGTCTGGATTTTACCGTATGCTTCGGGTTGACGAGCGATGGCTTCCATAGCGGATCCACCAATTCGACCAATTCCCAAACCAACACCGATAACTACCAAACCTGCACCTACCATTACTGGAATTTCCATGTCTATCTAGTTTAAAAATTAAAGATTCAATCTTTTAAAGATGTGCCAACTCCGGCTCATCGTCATGCCCATGGTCGTGCTCGTGTTCTTCGGAAGCAAATCCGAAATACAACGCACTCAACATGGTGAAAATATACGCTTGCAGCAAGGCCACCAGCACTTCAATCAACATAATCGCGAAAGCCAGGCCAAAAGACAACGGGCTTCCTATCCAACTCTTAAAAATGAACATCAAACCAATTAAACTCCCGATGACAATATGGCCAGCCTGCATGTTGGCATACAATCGAATCAACAGTGAAAAAGGTTTAATGATTAGTCCTAACAATTCTATAGGAACCAAAATAATGTACAAGGGTATTTTCCCATACCAGGGCAATGCATTCCCCAGTGGATTGAATTGGTGCATCCAATAGTCCTTGGTTCCTGTAAAGTTTGTGATTATAAAAGTAAGTACCGCCAAGGCCGTTGTAATGGCAATGTTTCCCGTTACATTAATCCCAAGCGGTGTCATACCAAACATGTTCAAAAACCATATAAAGAAAAATATGGTCAGTAAAAAGGGCATATATTTTTTATAGCGTTTCTCGCCTATATTAGGGCGTGCTATGTCATCCCTTATATAAAGCACAATGGGCTCAAAGAAACGTCCCACTCCGGTAGGTATACCGTCATTTTTAGCGTAGGACCGTGCCAGACTTGAAAATAACCATAACATCAATAGCCCGGTTATAATAATCATTACCACGTTCTTGGTAATGGAAAAATCAAGAGGTTTAACGTTAGTTGGGTGGTGTTCTTCATCATAGTTGATGGTTCCTTCAGCATCAGTTCGATATAACTTTCCGTGATAAAGTTTGTAAAAACTTTCCCCAGCCGCTGCTACCGTTTCCCCGTGATGCAACTTAGAAGAAGAAAACACCTTTAACCCATCGTCCCATAGAATTACGGGTAACGGAAATCCCACATATTTGTGCTCCCCGTTTTCCTTAGTATAGGAGAATAAAGAAAAGTCGTGAGAATCCTGCAGGTGATGAAGGATGTATTCTTTAATTTCTGTCTGAAGGTCTTTTCCATGACCTTCCTCCCCGTGTTTTTCCTCCTTTTCTTTGGAGAAGGAAATTTGACATAAAATTAGTGCAGTAAATAGAAGAAAACTCCTCAAAAACGTTTTTCGCATTTCGCTAGAACTAACGGTCTCTAAAAATCGGTGCAAATGTAAGTCATTCAATTAAAATCAGAAAAGCTTTAGTGCTTTATTTTAAGTGATTTGGAAGGAGCCTGAGAAATCAAGAATCAGACATCTGATTCAGCATTTTAGAAGCGAAATACGTTTCTACTATTAATGCCAATACATATGGTACAAAAAAAGCGGCAAACTCTGCGTTTTGAATGTCCCCATCCGCTTTATAGTTTGGGTAAAAAACCACAAAAAAGACAACAAACTTCAAAAAGCTGCCCCCCATGAATAAAAAGCCCAGTGCATTCCTGAGTTTCTTTCGTGCCAGAAAGAGCGCAACAAAAATAACCGCAGCTAAAAGGAAGTTGACACCATACCCCGGGTTTAGTAATTCCGGGGCACTGAAGTCCTTGTTAAACGCATTGGAATGGACCAAAAATGCAAGTAAAAGGACAACAAATAAGGTGAAGAAAAAATTGATCAATAGTTTTAGTGGAGGGCTCAATTGTTTAGCCTTTTCAATTGCTGCAAAACTAGCCAAATTGAAATAGCCACACCCAAGAGTGTGGCTATAACGGTAAAATACTTTTTTTCCGTCTCGTAATGAGCATCCAACCAATTGCCTCCTTTAACAGCTAAGTAGATGATCACCCCCATTTCAAAAGCAATGCCCGTTAAGGCTAAAGCATTTTTTAGGGGATCCTTTTTCTTAGGAGACTTTTGCGGGTTCATTCACTTTAGGAGGCTGTTGTAGTTTATGTGTTGAGGGGGAAGGCACTGTTCCTTTTCCCATAGTACATGATGCGTTAAAAGTAGCTCCGGGTTCTACGGCCAACTTAGCTACGTTTACCGTGCCTTCAATTCTCGCCGAGTTTTTAAGAGAGAGTAATTCCGAAACGTAGAGTTCTCCATTGAAGCTTCCTTCAATATCGGCATTTACACATTCTACCTTTCCTTTAATTAGTCCGTCTTTTCCAATAACTACTTTACCGGAAGTCTTTACATTCCCTTCCAGTTTGCCATCAATTCTGAAATCTGCTTCTGAGGTAATATTCCCCTTGATAATCGTGTTCTTTTCTATTCTGTTGGGTTGTCCACCAAAGGTTTCCATAGGGCGTGGTTTTTTGTTGTCTGAAAACATTTTGTTCAGGGTTTTGGGGTTAACATTTGTGCCATATAGGCGTCTAAATTCTTGTGAATAAGGATGGTCTGGTAGTTCTGTGATAAAATTACAAAATTCTCATCCTTAATGCGGTAGTCTCTATTATTTTTTATAAGCTCGGCAAAGCCTAAAGCAAAGTCTTTGGATTTAAAGCCGTGTACAACAACAAATTGGTTTTCCAAATTGTAAATGTCTTTAGAAACCACATTTTTATATCGTAAGTCTTCAATGGCGTCTTCCAATCGTTTTATCAGTTTTTCTGGTTTTGATTCATCCCCTCTGGTAAAAGGAAAAACAACCTTCCAGTTTCCGGTACCCTTACTGCCTTCCTCCGGGGAGAATTCTTTTGATACCATTTTAGGCAGTTGTTCAGCAACTATCTGTTCGGCCTTCTTGCCTTCCGGGTTATTTGGATAGGTGAGGGCCACGTAGTTTAGCGCGTCTTTATATGGCTCAAACCCCTGCAACCTCCCAATGGCATTGGCCTTTAGCATTTCAAACTTCGGCACAATGGGGTCACCGGTATAGGTGTTAATGAGTTCCTGGGATTGCGTTATCACTTCCAAAAAGTGCTGTGCTTCATACGATTGATATAACTGTTTGTACTTCGCTTCCGGACTGTCCAGGTTATCCGCCAAAACCGCTTGAGGATTCAGCAAAATCTCGGTATAACGGCTATCCGGATGATTGGCAATAATATTTGCCCGCATATCCTGAGCGAGTGGACTGCCTGACTCCTCATAAATCTTGTACAGGTTATATTTTGAAGGAAGTATCAAGCGCTCTTCGGGCGAATTGGCTAAAACCGCCTCTAATTTTGATGCTGCCAGCAGATTTTCTTTGAACTTCTCCTTATAAATTAATCCCAGTTGGTAGTTGGCGAAATTGCGTTCTATTGCCATACTATCGATAACCGACTGTTCTTTAGGAAGTTGCCCCAAATAATACTCCACAGAGTACTTCTCCTCTTCGGAAATGGGTTGCCCTGACGAATCCGCCACTGCCTCCCCCGTAGCCTCAGATGGCGCTATTCGTGCCTTAGTGCTCCAACGCCAGTCGTCCTCAAGGGGTCGTTCCCCCCAGCGCGTTTTAAAATCAGTCTTTCCATACCCCAAACTGGTAATATTATAAAAGTAAAACTTACCCTGGTTTTCCTTGCCACCCTGGGTTGTTGCAAAAGCCGCATAGCCGGCACTTGCCTTTTTCTCCTTTTCCGCTTCCAGGGCCGCTTCTTTTTCTTTTAATTGATTGATATAATCCTCAAAATAGGAAATGCGCTCCTCCTCCGGCATTTGTTACAGGGTTATGACGCTATCGGTGTAACGTACTAC
>JANQHL010000024.1 GCA_028277085.1 Flavobacteriaceae bacterium | reverse complement strand
CCCAAATGCGCACGGTAATAATTCAAATTAATACCTTGTAAGGCAACATTGTTTATGTAAATACTTCCGGCATTGGGTTCTAAAATACCGGCAATAAGTCGTAATAATGTGGTCTTTCCCGAACCACTTGGGCCTTGCAGTAATATGCTGCAAGTAGGGGTAATCGTTAGGGAAACTTCGTCAATAATCTTTTTGTCACGATCCGGAACAAAGTAGCTGACCTTATCCAGCTCAACAGTAAAGCCCTCGTTCTCTTTAAAAGGCTTCTCACCTTCTTGAGGCTCCATGTCTTTATCTACCACCTGCCCTAGTTTTTCTAAAGAGGTTAGGAGGTCATAAAAGGTTTCCAGTCCAAGTATTAATTTCTCAACTGAACTAATGATCAAAAGAATAATAAGCTCCGCAGCAACGAACTGCCCAATATTCATTTCCTGATTAAGTACCAAAAGCCCTCCAATTAATAAGAGACCTGCTGTGACTAGTACCTTAAACCCGATCATCTGAATAAACTGCAGCACCAACACTCTAAAGTGACTTTCCCTTGCATCCAAATAGCCAACAACCAAGCTATCGTTCTTTCTCATGGCATGTTCCGTTTTTCCGGACAACTTAAAACTAACGATAGAGCGTGCCACTTCCTGTATCCAATGTGCTACTTTATACTTGTGCTTAGACTCTGCAAGACTTGTTTCTAAGCCCCTGTACCCTGTATACTTAAATACAATGTAGATGAGTAGTATCAGCAAAATACCATAAATAATGAAAAAAGGATGGTAAAAGGACAACAGTAACAGTCCAAAAATGATCTGTAAGAGTGCCGCCGGGAAATCAATAAGGATCTTTGCGAGGCTCTTTTGTACAGTTAATGTGTCAAAAAAACGATTGGCCAGTTCCGGCGGGTAATAATTACTAAGCGCGCTCATCCTAATTTTTGGAAAGCGATAAGCAAACTCAAAAGAAGCTCTGGTGAATATTTTTTGTTGTACGTTTTCTGTAATTCGTATCTGCATTAGTTGTAGTACTCCTACGAAAGCGACCCCTAAAGTCACCAAAATGACCAGGATTATCCAGGAGGTACTTACTTGGGCTCCTTGAATCAAGTTAATTATTGCCTGGATTCCAAGAGGTAGTGATAGATTTAAAAGCCCGGCGAAGATCGCATAATAAAATACCTGCAGAATATCTTTGCGATCAATTTGTAATAGGCCTACCAGCCGCTGCCAAGCGGTCATCACATTATTTGCCATATGTTTACCCCTTTAAAATTCTAAATACCAAATCCTCGATAAATTCGCCTGGAGCATTTTTGCTGTCACAGCTCGTAAGCGTGGGGAAATGGTCTATTAAAAAATGTTGATGCAAGGTACTCTCCAAAATGGTGCTTGCAAGACTTGAGGGATACATGTAATCTGTATCTATAGCACGAATCATCTCCTCTAAGCGATTGACCATTCTTTTGTAGATTACAAAATAACCGTCCTTGTTTTCCTTATCCACCTCCTTGGTCAAAAAGGATTTTGAAGACTCATTAACTACTATTTTATTCAGTAATACCTCATTTACATGCGTAAATGTTTGATCCTCTACTGTGTTTTTACTCACTATGGCAATGGCCTTCTCCAATTTTTCTTTGGGATCTGCAATACTGTTGGTAGCAAATACTAATTGATACTCCAACCATCCCCAGTACCAGGAGGTTAGATATACGAGGAGCTTATGCTTGTTTTCGAAATAACGATAAATAGAACTTTCATTGGAACCAATCTTATCCCCAAGTTTTTTAAAGGTAAACGCCTCAAAACCTATTTCATCTATTAACAAAATACTGTTCTCAACAATTCGCTTCCCCAGGTCCGACGACTCCGGGTCCTTTAAAAAGACATTTTCATTGATGGCAATTTTTACCGATTGTAGTAAGCGCTCCATGATATTTTATAAGTTTTGCGCCCCAAATATAATAGTAATGCTTTTAAATAATAATAGTTTAACTTTTTTTAACGCTAGTTTTGCTGTTCAATCGTTGGAGAAAAAGTATATTTACTGAAAGAATTGCCTATGAGGGGAACTTTTACGCTATTACTTTTATTTATCATGTCTCCCGTTGTTTTTGCACAGCAAACCGAATTTGTGAAGAGTTATGAGCATTTCAACGAAAGTAGGGGAAATTCTGAAAACAGTCAGATTTTAACTTTGCCCTATGAGGAAACTGTGAAGCTATTCAACCCTTTGAATGCTAAATCCGGTCTGGGGCCTACCTTTAACTATTATGGTACAGTGGTAGTTGTGGATCAAATGGACATATTACCAAATGGTGAAATGCAGTTAATCCTTAGACGGGAAGATGGCCGCAATTTTTATGGATACCGGCCTACGATTAAAGCGATCTTAACTAAAAGTCTGTCTGCTAATCCGCAGACAGCGACAATTAACTAAATAACACGAATTGCCTATTTAAACGCAAGATAATTTTGTTCTCTGCCAAGTATCTGCCCACTGTCATGTTCAAAATAAGTTTCCAGTGGGCAGATTTATACTACGGCTACTAACTTATAATTACCAGAATGATCACAAAATTTGGTAAGTGGTTCAAACCAACCAAGGACCCCTCTGATGACAAGATTTGTATTTTGGATGAAATACAGCTCATTGAAGGCACTTTCTCTCCTATTGAAGCAGCCGATGTGCTGCTTTCATTAATTAACTACAAAATAAAATTTCACACGGTACAACTGTTGAATGTAACAGATAAGGACGAACTTTCGCACGAAAAGTCCGAAAAGAGAATTGCTGAGTTAAAAGCCGCCAAAAACAGGGTCACGCAACTTATTCTGGAGGCCCGGGATACCGGACAGCCTCTTAGAATTGAAGGTAACATTCAAATTTTACCCCACGATATCTAAAGTGCTTCCTCGGCGTAATCTTTGAACCATTTAAACTGGTCTTCTATAATTTCGTCCTTTTTGGTTTCTACATGGTCCAAAAAAGCCTGGGCTACTTGTGAAAACCTTTTGGTTGGCATCCAAATGAGATTCCAGTTGGTTATTATTGGCAACCCCTTTAGACGGAAGATTTTCAAGTCTCCATTCCTCAATTCGTTCTTTATCCCAATTAACGGCATGATCGAATAACCAAGACCTGCTAACACTGCCTGTTTCACCGCCTCATTTGAAGTAAGTTCGATCTTTTTAGTCGCTCCAATTTTATTGCTGAACAAAAAATTCTCCATAGCCATGCGGGTAGCGGAACCATTTTCACGAAAAATCAATGGGGCCTGACTCAACCCCGCCAAGGAGGGTAAGCTCTTGCTTGCATTACCAACAAGGTATAGTTGGTTTTCCATCAACTGTGTGTTGTTTACCGCAAAGTGCTTGGGCAACACGGATACCAAAGCAAAATCAACCTCATTTTTCTCAAGGTTTTTGATAACTGCAGCCTTGTTGGTAACATCCATAATCAGGTCTACTCCCGGGTGCTCCTTCATAAATCCGGAGAGGACATAAGGCATCACATATTTTCCGGTAGAGACCACAGCTATCTTAAGACGCCCCGCTAAATTGCCCTCAAACTCCATGGTTTTATAATTAATGGAGTTCACCTCATCCAAGATACGTTCCGCAGCTGTGGCAATTTCTTCTCCAAAATCTGTTAAGAAAAGCTGCCTCCCTACAACCTCGGTAAGCGGAAAAGGGAATTGATCCTGAAAATTTTTCAACTGGATTGAGACCGCCGGCTGCGTTAAGTGGAGCTCTTCAGAAGCCTTGGTAATGCTACTATATTGTGCAACTTTCTGGAATACCCTTAGCTGATGTAATGTATAGTTCATTAATTTGTTTTATGACTTACATAATAAATATAAATAAATTTTAATTATTTGTTTGTTGCACTTTTGCATCAAAAGAATAAACATGTTTGATCGAATTACTGCAAAATCCAGAGTCCAAACCGAGGAGAGAAAAATAACAAGAACAGACTTTCGTCCTCTTGGTTATGCCCTAGTAGGACTACTTTTCGGAGGAATGTTAACATTATCTGCACTTAACGATTTTCTCCTATTTGGATGGATGGCTATTGCTTCGGCGATAGTTTTTGGTTTGTTGACTATTCATTCTATTGGGGAGCAACAAACAAAAAGATATGAAAAAAATAAGGATTAAATCGGATGGAATCGCTAACAAAAACAACTCAGAAAATACAATTGGTTGATGGTACTTTTACCCCTTCCGAAACCGCAGATATAGTTTTGGCACTTCTTAATGAAAAAATAAACTTTCACAAGTTACAACGTATCTCCTGGTGTGAAGGAAGCGCCGAGGCAGACACCAAATATCCTGATGGCAGGATCGCCGAATTAGAAAAAGAAAAAGCGGTTACAAAAGAATTTGTAACTCAAGTACGACATAAGGGGAAAAAATTGCGTATTAACGGCGTTCTGGAAATCTCTGTGGAAGAATAGGTCTTCATGGATCTACATCTGCTCTTTGACAATCTTACCAATCCCGCACTGCTATTTTTCTTCCTTGGGATACTAGCGGTGCAACTCAAGAGTGACCTTGAGATCCCTCAAAACTCCTCTAAATTCATATCGCTGTATCTATTATTTGCCATAGGATTTAAAGGAGGGTTAGAACTCTCTCATAGTGAGTTAAATATGGAGATCATTTGGTCACTTTTATTTGGTATTCTGCTTGCGGTAGCTGTCCCGATATATGCCTATTTTCTTTTACGAAGAAAATTCTCTGTGGCCAATTCCGGAGCCATTGCAGCGGCGTATGGGTCAGTTAGTGCGGTCACTTTCGTAACCGCAATTTCCTTTTTGGAAATAGAACAAATCCACTTCGGAGGGCATATGGTAGCCGTAATGGCCTTGATGGAAGCCCCCTCCATAATTGTAGGAGTACTGTTAATGGCTTTGTTCAGCAAACAAAAGCCTAAAAATGGTGATCTCAAAAAGACGGTTCATCATTCTTTTACCAACGGCAGTGTTTTGCTAATATTAGGAAGTCTGGCTATTGGATTCCTTGCCAATGAGCAGCAGGCTGAAGGTATAAAACCGTTTACTACCGATATATTCAAAGGGTTTTTGGCGGTCTTTCTCCTGGACATGGGGATCACCAGTGGTCGTAAACTCAATGATTTTGTTAAAAAAGGCTGGTTTGCCGTCCTATTTTCAATTATTGTTCCAATAATTAACGGGATTTTCGTTGCCTGGTTCACCCAATACATCACGTCAGATGTAGGGAATCGTTTTCTTTTTGCCATATTGGCCGCAAGTGCTTCCTACATCGCTGTTCCAGCCGCTATGCGATTGGCTGCTCCTCAAGCGAATCCAAGTCTTTACCTACCCATGGCACTAGCGGTCACCTTCCCTTTCAACATTACCCTCGGCATGCCACTTTATCTGTATATTGTACAAAACTTCTAGTAGTACAATCTTATGGCTAAACATCGCTGTGGCTGGTGCTTAGGGGATCCGCTATATGAAGCCTATCATGATAATGAATGGGGTGTGCCGGTAAAGGAAGATGCCGTTTTGTTTGAATTCCTGGTTTTGGAAACCTTTCAGGCCGGTTTAAGTTGGATTACTATTCTCAGGAAACGTGAAAATTTCAGGATTGCTTTCGATCATTTTGACTACCGACAAATTGCAAATTACGAGCAAGGTAAAATCGATACGCTGCTAGCTGACTCGGGAATCATTAGAAACAAGCTAAAAGTGCATGCTACGGTTTCCAATGCCAAGGCTTTTCTTAAGGTGCAAAAAGAATTTGGAAGTTTTAGCAATTACATTTGGGGCTTTGTGAATGGAAAGCCTATAAAGAATCGATGGAAGCATTACAAAGATGCCCCGGCGAATACCCCACTTTCCGATACTATTAGCAAGGACCTTAAGAGACGAGGATTCAAATTTGTTGGAAGTACGGTGGTCTATGCTTTTATGCAGGCTGTCGGAATAGTTAACGATCACGAAATGGATTGTTTTCGATACGAACAGGTTTAGACAGAAAATCATTGCCGGGATATCACCGCAGCACATAGAACCGGCAAACCGCGAAGTACCGATCTTTTCGTTATTTTAGCATCGACCGACTAATTAAAGCCAATCTTCATGGGTATCCTCACACTGACTTCTTTTCTCGGATTTACACTTTTCGTTGCAGTCGTGGCATGGTACGCGACAAGAAAAACAGATGAGAGAACGGCAGATGGCTACTACTTAGGAGGGCGAAGCCTAGGTGCGATCACCATCGCGGGATCGTTGTTGCTAACCAACCTTTCTGCTGAACAAATTGTCGGATTAAACGGTCAAGCTTTTGAAGAAGGCTTAATGGTAATGGCATGGGAAACCCTGGCGGCCATTGCAATGGTTTTTACAGCAATTTATTTGCTCCCAAAATACATGACCACAGGCATCACTACGATTCCTGAATTCATTGAAAAACGATTTGATAAACAGACAAAAGCACTACTTTCTATACTTTTTCTTTTTGCCTATGGCGTGGTGTTACTTCCTACCATCCTTTATTCCGGATCACTGGCGTTTAGCACGATGTTCGATCTTCCTGATGTTCTCGGCATAAGTTCCTGGACCGTGATCTGGATATGTGTATGGGCTATTGGTATAATAGGGATGATCTATGCCATTTTCGGAGGACTCAAAGCAGTGGCCGTTTCGGATTTAATCAATGCTATCGGTTTATTAATAGGAGGGCTTTTGATCCCGGTATTTGGGTTATTCCTGATTGGGGAGGGAAATTTTGGCAAAGGCCTGAGTACATTATGGGAGACTAACCCGGAAAAGTTTGTCATGAAAGGGGCGGTAGATTCCTCAATTCCCTTCGGTACGGTTTTTACAGGTATGATGTTGGCCCAAATATATTATTGGGGAACCAATCAGTCCATTCTGCAGCGTGTTTTTGGGGCTAAAAGTATTAAAGAAGGGCAAAAAGGGGTCTTACTCGCCGCATTTGTAAAATTTGTTATTCCAGTAATTGTGGTGGTTCCCGGTATCATTTCCTGGCATGTTTTTGATGGTCAGTTGGAAAATGCAGATCAGGCCTATCCCGCATTAGTGGCGAAAGTACTTCCGGCAGGGCTTACAGGATTCTTTGCAGCGGTCTTGTTTGGCGCTGTGCTAAGTTCATTCAACAGTCTTTTGAATAGTAGTGCAACCTTATTTGGCTTTGACTTGTATAAATTCTATTTTAATCCTAAGGCTTCAGATATGGAGACTGTTAGGGCTGGGAAAATATTCGGTTCCATACTTGGCATAATCGCCATGACTATTGCACCCTTTATCATCTTTGCTCCGGATGGTTTGTTCAGCTATATTCAACAGTCACTGGGAAGTCTAAGCGTTCCTATCCTGGCGGTGGTAATGACAGGTGTCCTCACCAAAAGAGTTCCGGCACTTGGCGCTAAAGTAGTAATGATAGGTGGTGTTTTGCTGTATTTGATCAGCCTGCTTTTTATAGAGCCTCACTTCAGGGAAACTGCGGTAGCAGCGGCCCAGGCCGAAGGAATTACGGATGCAGCCCGATTGAGTGTCATAAAAGCGGAAGCCTACCCACATTATTTGCATGTCATGGGTATCCTGTTTGTTTTCAATATTCTGGTAATGCTACTTTTCGGAAAATTGCGCCCCAAAAAGGAGATTGCCGTAGTAGAGCAAACCGATGTAATCGATATTACTCCCTGGAAATATGCCTTCGTTGTAGGCGGATTTATAACCCTTCTTGTGGTAAGTACTTATTTTGTGTTTTCCTAGACAGGGTGTTAGAAATGATGGAAAAGGAATACGTTATTTCTTTTGCCGGTGCTCCCAGGGATAAGTTATTTTCCCCTTCTTTTTAGGATCCGAATAAATTGTTCTCTTGGAATTTCCTTTGCCCCAAGACTCTTTAGATGCTCATTATGCACCTGACAATCGATCAAAACGTACCCCTTGGAATGGAGTTCCTGAGCCATTTTTATAAAGGCATATTTGGAGGCATTTGAAACCAGGCTAAACATGCTTTCTCCACAGAAAATATGTCCGAGATCAACACCGTATAATCCTCCAACCAACTCCTCGTCCTTCCAAACTTCATAGGACTTGGCAAACCCTTTTCTATACAGCTCTTTGTAGGCCTCCATCATCTTATCGGTTATCCAGGTACCTTCCTGGTTCTTTCTTTTTTGAAGGGCACAATGCTCTATTACCTGGTCGAAACTTTTATTCTTGGTGAGTTTAAACTGGTCTCCCAAAAGCACTTTGCGCATGCTTTTCGATATTTTTACCTTTTCGGGAAACAGCACCATTCTCGGGTCAGGACTCCACCAAAGAATGAGGGAATCGTCGTTGAACCAAGGGAAGATTCCATTTTGATAGGCTAGCAAAAGTCGTTCCGGAGAAAGATCCCCCCCAACAGCCAGAAGTCCTTCAGAATTGGCGTTCTCCACCGGTGGAAATACTAGCCGATCATCCAGGAAAAATAAAGGCAAGTGTTTACCTTGATTTTCCATAAGCGCAATTTTTTACAAAAATATTGCAAATGATGTTAAAAGAGAAGTAGTGCGGCCACGTAAATTAACATCCCGATCCCCATAAATAATACTGTGTAGGGTAGTATTTCCTTGGCTTTAAGCTTAGTTATTCCCAACAACGGCAAAGCCCAAAACGGTTGCAGCATATTGGTAAGCTGATCTCCATAGGCCAAGGCCATTATAATTTTCGGCAAGGGAACTCCTAATGTTACTGCAGATTCCAATATTAAGGGGCCCTGTACCGCCCATTGCCCTCCACCACTAGGAACAAATATGTTGACAAGGGCAGCGCTAAAAAACGTGAACACCGGTAACGTTGTCGCATCACTAAAAGTTACGAATATATCAGAGATCCGGGCGATCATTCCACTTCCGCCCATGATCCCCATTATTCCAAAATATAGTGGAAATTGGATCAAAATTCCCGAGACATCGCCAATAGCCTCTTCTACGGCGTTCAAAAAACTTCTAAAACTTCCATGAAGGACAATAGCTAATCCAAGCATGAAAAAATTAAGTAGGTTAGGTGTAATATTCAAAGAGCGGATGGCTGGTAAGTACTGGGCTAGAAATGCACAAAATAGTATTCCTCCAAAAATAAACGCTGGCCATTTGGAATATTCCATCTTTTCAGCGCCCTTCAAGTTTGCTTTTTCTGCTTTAGTGAACGCGTAACGTTTAAGCCCAATCCTGGTAGGTGTTGCCTTCTTTCCTAGATAGCGGATAAGAATAGCCAGACAAAGTAGCACAGCCCCAAAAACGACCAGATTGCTCCATCCAAAAACTGTAAGTGAAGTAGGTACTACTTCGGGAAGCTTATGGGCAAGGTCAGGATTTCCGGCAGCAGCCATTAGTTCCTGTAGGTGCCCCTTCTCCGCCACTTTAATTGGTGCCGATCCACTTATTCCTCCATGCCAAATCATTAAACCGCTATAGCCGCAAGCACCAATAAGAGGATAATTCAGAGGGATCTGCTTTTCCTGGGCATACTCCGCTACTTTTCTTGCGAATAGTGCCCCAAATATTAATCCTAAACCCCAATTAAAAAAGGAAACCAACATTGTACTCACTGCCACCAAAACAGCTGCCTGGGAGGTGCTCCTAACCCCTTGCGTAAGTTTCAGGATCAGCTGTTCCATGGGTGGGCTTAGTACCAGAACATGGCCTAAAACCAAAATCAGCATCATCTGGTAAGCAAATACCAGAAGGCCGTTGTTCCACAAGCCCTGTTCCCATAGCCGAAGAACATAGGCTGCTTTATTGGTGTTTGCAGTACCCTCCCCAAAAGCCAGCGCCAAAAACAGTGTAATCACTGTTAGTAAAACTGCAATGGTAAAGGGTGAAGGGAGATACCTTTCAAAGAGTTTTTCTATCGCCCGTAATACGCCCATTGCCTAGAAGGGCAGGTCGTCATGATCTTCTTCCGAAAAATCTTCAGCGGGTTCAAAGGCTTCTATTGGGGGTACCGGAGGCATGTTTTCGGCATTGGCCTGGGCTTCCAAATTTTCAATTCGCCAGCCTTGGATGGAGTTAAAATACTTGGTTTCACCCTGCGGGTTTACCCATTCCCGCCCTCTTAGGTTGATGCTAATTTTTACCAATTGCCCTACCTGATAGGTATTCAAAAGATCCGTTTTGTCCTGAACAAACTCTACCAAAATATGTTGCGGATATTGCTCTTCTGTAGTCACTACTACCTCCCGCTTTCTGAAACCATTACTACCATAGGTTTTTGTCTCATCTATCACTTTAATCCTTCCTTGTATTTCCATGGGTTACTACTTTAGGTATTGCCAAAAATACATAAAATGCCCTGCTTTTAAGTGATTGGGAAGGGTGTGTTTTTCAACAATCATTTTGTTTTGGCGTATCTTTAATCCAATCGTTCTGCGTATGAGATTTGATCCCAAGAAACGGACATCCAACGTCATTTTGCTCATTGCTGCATTTGTTATTGTAAGCCTCATTTTGTGGAATACCAATAGCTTTTTTGAAAAATTCAAACAGGAAGAACGAAATAAAATGGAGATTTGGGCGGCGGCAGAGTCCGAATTGTTACAATCTCCAATTGATCAGGAGTTAGGGAATTTACCGCTTATTGTAATGGGAAATAATACCTCCACTCCCATGATACTCTTGAATGAAGAAGGTTCCATAAAAACCCATAACATTCCGGAGGATATTGCCAAAGATTCCTTGAAAATCCTGGCGCTAATAAACAAGTTTAAAAGTGAGAATGAGCCGATACAAATTGTTCAGGACGGGGACTTGTTGCAAACCTTGTATTATGGCAACTCTGAAGTATTAAATAAATTAAAATACTACCCCGTTGCCCTGCTGTTAATTATCTTTTTGTTTGGGGCAGTCATTTTTTTCTTTTTTAAAACCAATAAGGCGTCAGAACAAAATAAATTATGGGCGGGAATGGCAAAGGAAACCGCCCATCAAATTGGAACTCCGTTAACTTCCTTGCTTGGATGGAACGAATTGCTCAAAGAGGAGAAAATCAATCCGGAAATCCCTAGAGAAATTGAAAAGGATATATCCAGATTGCAGACCATTACAGAACGGTTTTCCAAAATAGGCTCTATCCCAAACCTGGAAGCTCATGATATTGTGGGTGAAACCCAAAAGGCATACGAATATCTTAAAAAGCGAAGTTCTAAGCTGATTCACTTTTCATTTTCTACTCAAATTGATGAACTGATTGTGTTGCTAAATCCTCCTCTTTACAATTGGAGTATTGAAAATTTGGTGAAAAATGGTATAGATGCCATGAAGGGAAAGGGCAATATCGCTATTCAGATTGAAAAGGCGGGAAGCTTTGTGCACGTATTGGTTTCAGATACCGGGCATGGTATTCCCAAAAGTGATTTTCAGAATATTTTCAATCCCGGAGTAACCACAAAAAAAAGAGGATGGGGTTTAGGGTTATCCCTGGTAAAAAGAATTATAGAGGAGTATCATAAAGGAAAAATTAAAGTACTTTCGTCAAGTAAAGAAGGAACAATCATGCAAATTTCTCTGAGAATACGCTAGGAATGAAGGGTGAAAAAAAAATTGTAATAAAGAAAGCCCCGATAAAGAACAACTGCCCTGTATGCTTTAACAAGGAGTTGGAACTCACTTTTTATCAAAAGCATACTTTTAACGCATTTTATCATAGAACCACCAACCAGGTTACCAACGAAATCAAGTGTAATAAGTGTCATTCCACTATCTATCCGGTGGATTGGAACTCGAATATAGAACGCGTTTTTGACTACTATAATAAATTGGTGCAACCGGACAGATCGGCGGTACGGTTTACACTGCTGTTTTACGGGGTTTTGATCGTTCTCCTTATCCTGATCGTCGGACTTACCTATTTATATTTGGAAGATATGATCTAGAGCTTTTTTCTGATCTGCTTCGCAGTTTCCTCAAATAGCTCGGGCGTCATATGCTCCTTATATTGGAAAGTGGCGTTCTTCATCGATTGGAGAGGTATCAGATGTACATGAACATGGGGTACCTCCAAACCTATTACCGTCATACCCACCCGATCGCAAGGAATAGCGGCTTCTATGGCTTTCCCAACTTTTCGCGAAAATGCCATGAGGCCTATATACGTAGATTCATCCAGATCTAACAATTTGTCTACCTCCTTTTTGGGAACACACAGGGTGTGCCCCCTGGCATTAGGATTGATATCTAAAAAGGCGAAGAAGTGCTCATCCTCTGCAATTTTGTAAGCAGGAATTTCACCTTTTATGATTTTTGTAAAAATACTGGACATGGTTTTCTAAGTACTCGCAAGAAAAGAAATAAAAGGAATTCATGCAATTGCTAGTCCCTGGAAATTTCCAAGATCTCAAACTTCAAGGTACCGTTTGGCACTTGTATTTCGGCCACTTCTCCGACAGATTTTCCTAACAGCCCTTTTCCAATTGGTGAAGTAACCGAAATTTTACCGGATTTCAGATCTGCTTCGCTTTCTGCTACCAGGGTATACTTCATTTGCATCCCATTCGCCCGGTTTTTTAGCTTCACCGTAGATAAAACCAGTACTTTTGAAGTATCTAATTGGGACTCGTCAATAATCCTTGCATTGGCAACAGTTTCTTCCAACTTGGCAATTTTCATTTCTAATAATCCCTGTGCTTCTTTAGCCGCATCATATTCAGCATTTTCCGACAAATCCCCTTTGTCCCTTGCATCGGCTATGGCCTGGGAAGCCTTAGGCCTTTCCACATCTCTTAGATGATCCAACTCTTCCTTCAACTTTTTTAATCCCTCAGGGGTATAATATGAAACCTTTGTCATTTTCGTGAGATTTAATACAAAGCGCCACTGGAGAAAACGAAATTTTCCCAATGGTTCCACTTTATTAATTGAAAAATCCTCCACTTTACACCATCCGTCATGGCTTTTAGCGAGGATTTAACGCAAAGATACATATTTTTTGGGCATTTTTACCCAAAATTAGCCCTATGAAATATGTTTCTTGCCTGATTTTCACGCTGTTATTGTTTTCCTGTGAGAATGAAGGAACCGATCGAAATCCTTTTCTCCCCGAAGCAAATTTCAGGTTTGAACTCAATCTCAACCTTCCGTTATACAATGACCTAAATAACGTTGGAAACCCTATTTATGTTGGTAACGACGGTGTTGGCATAAGAGGGGCATTTGTTATGAAAACCGGATCTGACCAATTTGTCGCATGGGAAGCAAACTGTCCTAACCATGCACCAAATGATTGTTCTACAATGACATTGGAAGGTCAAAATGTGCGTTGTCCCTGTGACGATTTTGAGTACAACCTTTTCTTTGGGCAATTGCTCAACCCCCCCGACGATGGAAGTCGTTTTTTTAATCTGAAGCCGTATCGGGCGGTTTTGGCAGGTAATTCGGTGATAATTTCAAACTAAATCACCCCCAAAATTTTATCCATCACCCAACTGGTATGCAGTCCTGAAGCACCGGTAGAAGGATGTATCGCTTCTCCAAACAGCTGTTTACGCATGTTTTCCACATGAAATTTGTGAAGATGTTTCGGATGTGCTACCACTACTGATTCCTTACCCTTATCTGTTAACAACTCCAGCGGTGCCTCATCTAACACTGAAAACCGGATTTCTCCTTTGGCTCCATAAATTGTTACCACATCCATGGCCCGATAACTTCCGAAATTCCAACTCCCCGATCCCGTTACCCCATTGCTATGGATCCAACTTCCACTCACGGTATCCAAAGCGGTATATAATCCTTGCTGGTTGGAAGCAACCCCACGGGCCTCTTGTATGTTCCCGAGTAAGTAGGTAAAAAGATCAAGACCATGGCTTGCCAGATCATCAAAGTATCCGGCAGGCGCAATAGCGGCATCGGTGCGCCAATTATACGTCCCGCTTTTGTCCAAAGGACTTGCTGTTCTGGTTTTAATCCAATTGATGTGTCGTACATTTCCAATGCGCTCCTGATCCAGCCATTCTTTAATTTTATTAAACCGGGGAAGCGACCGGCGATAATACGCAATGAACAATGGAATCTGATGTTCCTCAAAGGCGTTAAATATCTCCAGGCTATCCGCGTAACAGGGCGCCATTGGTTTTTCTATACAACAGGGTTTACCCGCCTTGGCCACCCGCAACGCATACTGTTTATGAGTATCCGGCGGAGTGGCAATGTAAACCGCGTCGATATCAGGGTTTTCGATAATTTCCGAAGCATCCGAGGTATACCCGGGAACCCCATGACGAGCGGCATAGTCCTTCGCCTTGTCCTTATCCCTACGCATCACCATGGTCAGGTCAAAATCTCCGGTGAACCTGTAAGGAGGTCCACTTTTAACTTCTGTGACATTGCCACATCCAATGATGCCCCATCGGATAGGGCCGCGGTCAAAAAAGGCTGGGATAGACATGTTTTCGGTTTATTCCAAAAATAGCAAGAAAGCCACTGCCGCCGATAGTTCTTGCCAGGGAAAACCATAATTCAATACCGCGAAATAGTTTCCTAAACCGTCAGAAATTAAAAGTAGTTCCCACTAAAAAGTTGATTCCTGCTTGTGGATAGAAAAAGGACTCTCCTGCGAACACATAACCATTATTTTCGTATTCCACATTCAAAACATTGTTCACCTGACCGGTCATTACGATAGATTTTAAAATTGCACCGCCTTGAATGGTATACTGCAGATTAATATCATTCACAAAATAACTATCTAACGGATTGGTGTCTTCATTAGTCATGAATTGTTCTCCAACAAATTTGGAGAACAAACTTGCACTGAATACCTCCGAAGCGTGAAAAGTAAGTACGTTCCCGGCGATAAAACCAGGTGAAAACGAAATATCCGTGTCGCCTAAATTGCTGAATCCTCCGGTTCCGTCTTCCACCAGAAAATCCCTGTTTTTGTTGGTACTTACGGCAATATTTGGGCGTATTCTCCATTTTTCCAACAGAATAGTTGCATCTACTTCCAGCCCCAACCGATAGCTCTGCCCGCTATTGGTCCTGATCGGAAAGCCCACTTCATCTAGCTCTCCTGTAAGTACCAGTTGATTCTCAAAATCCAAGTAATACACATTGGTGTTAAATTGGAAGTTAGGAGAAACATAACGCCATCCCAGTTCAAAGTCGTTTAGACTTTCTGATTCAGGAGTTCCTGTTTCAAAGTCAACTCGTGCGGGTTCCCGGTTTGCCCTGGCATAGGAAAAG
>JANQHL010000178.1 GCA_028277085.1 Flavobacteriaceae bacterium | reverse complement strand
AATCCCGAATATGGGAATAATGACCGCAGAAAGGGCAAAACCCAGGGTAACCCAACCCCAGGAATTTCCTGCTTTAAATCCGAGTTGAGGCGGTAGAATAAGGTTGCCCGCGCCAAAAAAAAGGGAGAATAAGGCGAATGCCACTATAAAAAGCTGTTTTTTATGATTCATTACCTCAAAAATGTTTGTTGCAATACTGCAATTTTGTATATTTCTGACTGTTACGGTTCATCGATTTTATTGCGTATTTGGTCGAAATTGTGTCATTCATCGAAAAAGTGAAAAAAAATGGCATGGCACCAAAATAAAGACGAAATAGGAATCGTTGCAGAATAAAAGGAACCAAACGGAATATTTTAACAAAAAGACCCTTAATAACCCAAACTAACTACGCATAATTCGGTCCCCAAATCGAAACATGCATCTAAACCGTTCCAAGCTTATGAAAAAAACCATTACTCCCAATGGTCACAAACTTACTGGAGTTTTCTGCAGCATATTCGGACATCATTACGTAGTTTCCAAACAGGTGACCCAGCATATTAAAGAATATCGTTGTATCCATTGTCAAAAACGGGTAACCACCAATGAAAATGGCAAACTATCTGTTCTGACCCCACAAATGCAGGAAATTAATCAGACTCTGGAAGACATGTATCAAAAGCGTAAGAGACGCCATGCCGGAGAGGTGGCCCTTCCGCCACAGGTTGCTTAAACTGTTAAGGAATTCTGGCCCTGCGCCTTTAAAGGTATTTTAACAGCCATTCCTGGAGATTAAGTGTGCACCCTCATTTTTATGCGTCATGTGCCCCAAGACCGTATGATTAGGACTGCCCTTGGTTTTCGGGAATTTTTTTAAACCACTTTTTTTATTTGAAGTCTACCATTCTCGAGGAGGTATAATTCTTTTGCAGCTTGAATCACGGCTTCATCGTGGCTGGCAAAAACAAAGGATATGTTGTGTTCGGTATTCAGTCTTTTCATCAATGAAACAATGTTTTTAGTGTTTTTTCGGTCCAGGTTAGCAGTGGGTTCGTCTGCAAAGACAACTTTTGGTTTGGAAACGATAGCCCTTGCAATGGCTACACGTTGCTGCTCTCCCCCGGAAAGTTCACCGGGTTTGTTATAGAGGCGATGACTGAGCCCTACAAGACGTAATATTTCCTCAGATTTTTCCCGAGTTTCCTTTTTGTTAAAAGAATGTAGTGTCATTGGGAGTGCTACGTTCTCTATTGCGGTTAAAACAGGAATTAGGTTAAATGACTGAAATACAAAACCAAAATTATTCTTTCGTGTAGTTGCCAGTTCTTTTTTATTGTGGTAATTGATTTTTCTACTGCTCAACATATAGTCTCCTTGGTCGGGAGTATCTAAACATCCCAGTACGTTCAATAAGGTAGATTTTCCGGAACCGGAAGGTCCGGCAATAACACTGAAGCAGCCGGAATGGAAAAAGGTAGTAATGCTTTTTAATACCTGAAATTTGGTCTTGCCCAGAGTATATGATTTTGAGATGTCCGTTAGTTCTAAAAGAGGAGATGTTTCCATAGTTGATGTTTTTTAAAGGAAAAAGGATAGTATTACCCTTCCCTGAATATCATAAAGGGAAAGGGAGTTTCCGTATATAAAAGGATTGATTTCCAGTTTTATGTTTTCGCCATTGTAGATGAACCCGGGAGAACATAACACCTGGTGTGTTATGGGATCAAAGAAAAGCGAAGTATTTACATTGTATTTGGAGTAAGGGTCTGTATAACTAATTTGTGAAAAAAAGCTATGCCGCCCCATGCTGATGGGGTCGTACAATTCCAGGTTGCCTGGAAGAAACGACCTAAAGTTCGCAATACTATTTGTAGTGTTGAAGTCACTTCTGTAGCGATACTCCAAAACGAGTAGTGTTCTGATGAAGGTGTTGAGCATACTGCCCAAAACAAATTCCGACCGTACATTTTCCCAACGGTTTCTTTGAGGTATCGGTGTGATGCTTCCCGATGGATCCACTAAACCGGTATTTGAAAAATTTCGTAAGAGTCCTTCCCCGTAAAAGGTTAAATTGTCCGTGCCCAGACTAAAATCGCACGCAAACTGTTGCCTACCATTGCCCAGAAAAGCATAGTTAAATGAATAGTCAAATGATTTAATAGTGGAACTTGCTTTTAACGCAAGTGTAGAAGTATTTACTTTTTCGGATGGAGAGAAAAGTACATTTAGCGTGAGGCGAGGGAAAATATATTCCAAGTTGGTTAGAAAAACCCCTTCCAATCGGTTATCAAGGCGAAAAGGGTCTTTCTGTAGAAACGGATTAGAAGGGTTCCAAACGGTTCCAGTCCCCCAGTTAATTCGTTCCTTTCCAAAAGTAACATAGAAAGCCTCTGATATTCCATACCGCACATATAGCTCATTAAAAGCAAAATCAATGTTTTCCGATATAGGGTCAACAAAGACCCTTGGTTCCACCTGTAGTGTTAATCTATCCTTTTTAAAAGTCCCAATTGGAAAAAATCGGTTTACGGTTTCCAATTCCGACAGCGCTAAAAGATTTTTTGGGTTCACTGGAGTATCTTCCGAAATCAAATTGTAAGTGAATACATTTTCGTTAATGACACGATAGGAAAATTCATTCTGGGGGTACAAAAGAATACTTGAAAAAAACCAATGCAACAACAGTCCGATATGTTTGGCGAAACCGCTCATTTTAAAGTTTTGGAATCATTTACTCAGCAGTGCTGTAGTAAAGAAAATAGCTTGCTTTGTTGTTCCCCTGGCTATTTCGGAATAGGTAAAAATGGTTTTTGAATCTTTGTTCAGTGCATCCAAAATCGTCAGTTTAGTGGGGAAGCGGACCTCACCCAAATCTGTAAAATCATCGTATTGGATCGTTTTTATGACCTTGCCGGACAGACTTAGCATTTCCTGTAAAACAGGAAGCTCCGTTTGGCTATCCAAATAAAAATTAACCTGGTTATATGCCGTTTTTAGGTCTTTTGCCTTTAAACGAAGAATCAAATGCTTCTCGGTTCTTTCGACAGTGCCAAGGATGTCATAGTCTTCTACCAATGAAATCCTTAGAATATCCCTATTGGAAGCATCTCCACCCAAAAAGGCCTGTTTATAAGGGATTTTTATCAATTTGCTGGAGCGAGGTAAAAACATCCATAGATTGTCCCCATCGTTCAAAATTCTTCTGTCGCGTTCAATACTAGGTTCAAGAATGGTCAACCGTAGTTTTTTGCCCTTTCTAAAGACTTTCATTTCATAGGTGCGCTTTACCTTTTCTTTTCGGAGTATTTGCATTTGCATTACAAATTCCATGTCCATGGCAAAGAAGTTTCTGTCTAATTTTTCCAGGAGGTCCGATGGTTGTATTTGGGCGTGTGTCGTTTGTGAGCATACCGCCAGTACCAATGCTAAAATTGTGCGTTGTAAGGTTTTCATCTGCTTATATTTTTGTTCTTATCGATCATAGATCAGTTGGATGGGATTTGCTTTTTGGATACTTCGTGTACTCCAAATGCCCGATAACAATGGATAAACAAGACCAATTGCCAATGCGATCAAAAGGGTTGGAAAATGGAAATGGGGTTTCAAGACATTACTTCCAAAGATTAGAGTAGCGCTATCTCCCAAAAAGATACCTTCCCGGGATAGAAACAGGGTTAGTAGACCAAATAAGACGAGTCCTAGTGAGGAAGCTATAGCGGCAACGACCAAGGTTTCAAAAAGAAAGGAAAACCGCACATTCCTTGGTTTAAACCCAATGGCCAAAAGGGTGCCGATTTCCTTGCTTCGCTCTATTAGGTGGTTGTGAACTACGAAACCGATTCCGAAAAACGAAATCAACTGTAAAAAGAAAACAATACTCAAAAAGCCATATTTGTTTGCATTGGAAATGGTGGAGGCAATAGATGCCCTGTCTTTATACTCTTCTATCTCCATGGTGTCATTAAATTCCTGCAGTAATAGGTTTTTAGTCTTCAACAAAATGGATGGTGTTGTCTTCAACTCTTCGGTGTCAACGAGGATGTGTGTGGGCAAGACGCTGTTCATCAGAACCTTAGCCTCTTCTATGTTGAGAAATACCATAGTATTTGCCCACCCGGAGATATTCCTGTAAACACCACTTATGGGATATTCATCCAGATTTAAGCTGCCCTGTACCGTTTGAAGCATAATTGAGCAGGGGTCGTTTATGCCAACGCCAAGTTTTTTTGCGACACTTTCGCTGATCAACAGACCGGATTGTAAGCTGTCTTTTATTTGGGCACCGTCAAATCGAAAACTAGAGAATAAAGCAGATTCCCTGGCCCAATCCACACCCCTTAAATTGATATCTGCTGATTGGTTACCGGCATGTAGCAATGCCCTTGCGTATAGCCGCTCCCTTAGCCCGGAAACTTCCGGTATTTTATTTACACTGGTCTTAAGGTTAATAAGTTTTTGTTGCTGTTCCTTGTTCGCCTTTTTTAGCAAACTATCCGGCAGGGAAAAGGAAACAGCACCGGTTTCGATCTGCACGAGATTACCAATCATTTGGTGTTCTATGCCTGCTGAAATTGATACGATGAAAAAGAAAAGACCTGTTGCCAAGGCAATACTTGAACCTACTATTAGGTTCCTACCCCAATGTCTAATGATATTTCTTAATGCTACTTTTATAAAGAGACGCATGACGGTTTTGATTTGTGTTAGGTAGTGGTTCTTAATAGGGTTGTTATTTCTGAATGGAACAGTTTTCTCAGGGAAACCAGAACGGCCAGATAGCACGCCATTCCAAACAATAGCATAACCCAAAGGATATCTGACCAATAGAGTTCAGGGGAAATGGATGTACTCAGGTAGGCGGCTTGTAACTCTTCTGAAGGAATAGGGATTCCACTTTGAAGGAATAGGTCAAAAATCAGTTTTAAGAGCCCTCCAGTCAATAAAATTCCTGATGAGATTAAAACAATGTATTCAAGCGCTATGGTATTGATAATGAAATAGGGCCTAAAACCAAACGCCAGCAACGTGCCGATTTCTTTTTTTCTGTTATTGGTCATCA
The DNA here is from genome assembly GCA_028277085.1 of Flavobacteriaceae bacterium. Lineage (GTDB taxonomy): Bacteria > Bacteroidota > Bacteroidia > Flavobacteriales > Flavobacteriaceae > Croceivirga. Next base: position 2,699 of record JANQHL010000178.1, on the reverse strand, counting down.
TGATGATGATATTGACCAACACCAAGACACTAAAAACAATGAAAACTGTTTTTATGGCGTGACCTGCGTTAACCCAAACACCTACAATGGAATTTAATAAAGGGGCGGTTTTTTCCCAGACAGCGATTTTCAAACGGGGGTTTATACCGGAGATTTGATTTTTCAAAGTTTTTGCTCCACTTACCGTATTTTGGAGAGTATGGTAATTGACCAGAACTTCCATTGCCTCGTTGTCTTCAAGCCGTAAAATTTCCATTCCTTTTTTGTAGTGGATAAAGCCAATAGGTAGTAGAAACTGTGCGGGCCCTATCGTTCTGAATACTCCGGAGACCTGTAGTAGATTGTCACTTAGATACCCATCCCTGTTGTTTGCCAAAACAACCAGGGTATCGCCTACATTTGCTTCAAGTTCATCCGCAAACGTTTCGCTTATCATGATCTGGTTTTCTTTTTTTGGCTGAGAACCCTCTTTATAATCCAGGATATTACTTATGCGTTGCAGATGGTTTTGGGATAATGCCTGAAGGTGGATACCTATGCTCTCTTCCCCATAGGAAAGCATTCCCCCAAAGCGCAACCTTCTTCCAATACTTTTGATATTCGGATTTTTTTCCAAAAGTTGGGTACTATCACTAGAATGCCATTCAAAGAGCGTTACATCAGAAAATTGTGATTCAAGAACGTTGATGTTTTTTTCAGAATCGTAAATGATATATTGTCCGGATATCGCCTCGGTTATCAGTTTTTTAAGACTGTTTTTTACGCTGTTTTTCTGTGCAATCTGCGTGAAAATATTGAACGCGGAAATCACGCTTAGGATAAAAATGAGTAGGGCTCTTGACCTTTTTCTGATGATATTTTTGAAGGAGAGTCGTATCATGGGAATACCATTGTTTATAACAAATTACCGGCCTGCTGTTCACCTGGGTAATTTTTAAACAAATCTCTGAGAAGTTGGATGCTTGTACGACCCAACCCATTGGCTGAAACCTATTGGGTCTTCTTTTTTTTGAATTCTGATGGGGAGAGGGAGGTGTACTTCTTAAAGTACCTATTAAAGGAAGACTTTGACTTAAAACCACAATCGTAAGCGATTCCCAAAACGGAAAGATGATCGAACATAGGTGAACCAAGCATTTTCTTTGCTTCGTCTACCCGGTATTGGTTGACAAAGTCATAAAAATTCAAATCAAAATGTTGATTAATGACCTGGGAAAGATGGGATGGATTAATCCCACTTTTTTCGGACAAGAGGGATAAACTCAGGTCTTCGTCTAAAAATGGTTTTTCTGTTTTCATATATTCCACAAGTTGGATTCCCAGAGCATCCACCTTTTTCGAGGTGAGTCCAGACCTGGAATACGCTGCTTTTTTTGAGGAGGAGTTATCTAATCCCAATAGGGAATGGTCCTGCGTATGATTTCCGGTAAAGATGGCGGTTTGGCGAAAACCGTAAAAACCAAAGGCAATTAACATTAAACTCAATGTTATCCCGACCAGGGCAAATGCGTTTTGAAGTGGGATAAGTTGAAACTGCGTGGCGCCGAATATCAAAAAGGAAGCTAAAACAAATAAAATGAGATACGAGTACACAACATACTCCAGCCATTTAAGGTTGATCTTTTCATCAAAGGAGAACAGTTCGGCTATGTTTTCACGGTGACGTTTAAGTAAGAACAAATCCCATATGCAATACACTAAGCCGGACAGTGCCAGGGGAATTGCATAATATTGCATCCAATCAGGAGAATCCTCAAAAACCTTGAAATATCCGTTAACGGCAGTTAGGTTAACACTGAATTTGTTCGCAAGGATAAAAAAAGAAATTACATAGATCGGATACACTCCAAGGTGAAAACCCATGGTTTTCCAAGACACCTGGTGCCCGGTCAAGGATAAAATATAGAGAAAAAGCAGGGGAGCGCCCAACATTGGCAATCCAAAGGCCATAACGGCCCACACCCCATGCAATTCAAAGTGATAAATAGTGATTTGGTTAAATGCAATTTGAAGTAAAGTCACTCCAATCCATCCCAGGAAAAAGAAATCCCCTTGTTCTTTTCCTTTCTTAAAAAACAAAAGAAGAAAAATGAAAACACCAATGCCCAGACCAGCATTTAAGACAACTTCCATGGAGAAGGAATTAGCGCTACAAGCTATGAATTTATTCGTTCCCGGTAAAGGAATTCCAGCCCTGCGCCGTTAAGGGAATTTTAGCGCCATTCCTGGAGATTAAGTGGGCACCCTCATTTTTATGTGTCATGTGCCCCAGGACCGTAAGGTTAGGATTGCCCTTGATGTTCGGGAATTCTTTTTGGTCAATGGTAAATAGCAATTCATAATCCTCCCCCCCGCTTAGGGCAATGAGGGTGCTGTCCATTTTAAACTCTTCGGCAGCGGCAATAACAGTGGGGTCTAAGGGAATTTTATCCTCGTAGAGATTACAACCCACATCGCTTTTTTCACATAGATGGAGGATCTCAGATGACAGGCCATCACTAATGTCAATCATCGCGGTAGGATGCACCTCCAGTTTTTTAAGTAATTCAACAATGTCCTTTCTGGCTTCAGGTTTTAATTGTCGCTCAACGATGTAGGCATAAGGTTCCAGATCAGGTTGACTGTTTGGATTCACCTTAAAAACCGCTTTTTCGCGTTCCAACACCTGGAGTCCTAAATAGGCACCTCCTAAATCGCCG
>JANQHL010000228.1 GCA_028277085.1 Flavobacteriaceae bacterium | reverse complement strand
TTTCCAAGGCAGTTAAAAAAACGCAAAGAGATAAGGAAATCCTGCACATTTCTGAGTTTAATAAACTAATTTCCAATGAAATTCGAAATCAACCTGCGCCCTATATCTACGAACGGTTAGGGGAAAGATATCGCCACTATTATATTGATGAATTTCAGGACACATCCGTTTTGCAATGGCAAAATCTTATTCCACTAATCGCGAATGCTTTGGAAGGTGAAAATCAAAAAGGTGACCCTGGATCATTGTTCCTTGTTGGCGATGTGAAACAAGCTATCTACAGATGGCGTGGTGGAAATCCGGAGCAATTGCTACAGCTTTGTGAGGGTTTGGTAAATCCGTTTTCTATTACTCCTTCCTTACACTTTTTACATACCAACTGGAGAAGTTATGACGAAATAATACGTTTCAACAATGGTTTTTTTAACCACATAGCCTCAAAATTCGCTAACCCTGCTTACAAAAAATTATATGAAGCTACTAGCAATCAAAAGACGGCTCAGAAAGAAGGGGGATACGTTAAAATCTCATTTTTAAGCGAAGAGTACGACTCGGACACGGATTTTTACTTAATGAAAGTCTTGGAAACCGTACAAGCGTTAACCGCTAAAGGTTACGCCTACAGGGATGTTAGTGTATTAGTGCGTAAAAATGATCAGGGGGTACTACTTGCCAGTCACCTAACAAACAATGCTGTTCCGGTGATTTCTTCCGAGGGTTTATTACTAAAAAACAACCCGGAAGTCTCTTTTCTTGTAGCATTGCTGCAGTTTATGGACAGTCCGGAAGAACGGACTACTCGCTATGAGATACTCGAATATTTACTGAAAGATGCTGACAATAAACACGATGGAATCGTGCAACATCTTGACGCGCTTCCACAGTTCCTAGCAAAGCAGTATGGTTTTGATCTTCATGTAGTGGGAACGCTAAGTACTCTTGATGTTTTAGAAAGAGCGATTGCATGCTTTGACCTGGCACCGCATTCCAATGCATATCTTACCTACTTCATGGACCAGATTATTGAGCGTGATCAAAAGGTAGGTGCAACCATTTATGATTTTCTAAGGTATTGGGAGCTAAAAAAAGACGTTTTGGCCATTTCTATGCCGGATAACCTGAATGCTGTTACGGTTATGACAATACACAAGGCGAAAGGGTTAGAATTTAAATTTGTGATTTTTCCTTTCGCAGATGCTAAAATCAATGACCCTCTCAAAACAAAAGTGCTTTGGATCCCGGTGAATGAGATGGATTTTACCGGATTTGACTATTTGCTGTTAAACGCTTCCAACGAGCTTGAGCTCTTTTCTGAAGCATCTCAACAAATCTATTTTAATGAGACTTGTGCCTCAGAACTTGATGACATCAATGTACTTTATGTGGCATTGACACGGGCAGTTTTGGGGTTATTTATTTATACCTCCAACAAAAAGAGCCATTCCTATGGCTCTTTTTTTGAAGATTACCTGCAGCACCTAGGAATTTGGGATAATTCAGCTTCAACTTTTACCTTTGGAGTCCTCCCCGATGCCGAACCTGCTACGCGCACAGTATCGGAAAGTGGTTTTATCCCTTACGGCTATACCAACAAACCCCAAACACTGCCTGGGATTACGACTTCTCTTCTACCTGTTGGGGAAACAGATACAAAAGAAGCTCTTGATCGGGGAAATATTCTGCACGATATTCTTGCGCAGATTCATTCCCGGGAAGATATCGAACAAGCATTTTCAGAGACAGTTTCTTCCCTTCCAATACCGGTTCATTTGCAACAGCAGTATAAAAAAGCAGTTATCGCAATTGTTGAACATCCCCAATTAAAACAGTTTTACGGATTGCAGATCAATTCTAAAAATGAAATTGAACTCTTGGATACAGACGGCTCAGTATTGCGTCCGGACCGACTGATATTTTCCAAAAATGGCGTAACACTTATGGATTACAAAACTGGTAAATTTGTGGAGTCCCATAAAAAGCAGTTAGAAAGGTATACATATGTATTGCAGAAAATGGGATATGTTGTTTTAAACAGAATTTTGGTCTACATTGACAAAGACATCAAACCAGTATTTATCTAATTTATGTACGGAAAAATTAAGGAATACCTTAGAGAAGAGCTATCCGCTATCAAAGACGAGGGGCTTTATAAAGAAGAACGCATAATCACTTCTCCTCAGGACGCTGTAATCAAAATAGAAACAGGAGAAGAGGTTATTAATTTCTGCGCGAACAACTATCTCGGACTATCATCACATCCCAAGGTAATTCAGGCAGCAAAGGAAACGCTAGATACACACGGCTTTGGGATGTCTTCGGTTCGTTTTATTTGTGGCACCCAGGACATCCACAAAGAATTAGAGCAAAAAATTGCTAATTTCTATGGGACAGAAGACACCATACTCTACGCCGCTGCCTTTGACGCTAACGGAGGTGTTTTTGAACCGCTTTTCACCAATGAAGATGCTATAATCTCTGATGCTTTAAATCATGCCTCTATAATAGACGGCGTTCGCCTTTGCAAGGCTAAGCGCTATCGTTATGCCAACAATGATATGGTAGACCTGGAAGACAAATTACAGCAGGCTGTAGAGGATGGTGCCAGATTTAAAATCATTGTGACCGATGGCGTATTCAGTATGGATGGTTTATTGGCCCCACTGAATAGGATCTGTGATCTAGCAGAAAAGTACGATGCCTTGGTTATGATTGATGAATGTCATGCCACGGGTTTTATTGGTGCCACTGGAAGGGGGACTCTGGAGGCCAAGAATGTTCTGGGCAGAATTGACATCATTACCGGTACCTTGGGAAAAGCATTGGGTGGGGCCATGGGAGGATACACCACAGGGAAAAAAGAAATCATTGATATGTTGAGACAACGCTCAAGACCTTATCTTTTTTCCAACTCTCTAGCTCCTGCTATTGTTGGTGCTTCTATTAAGGTATTTGATATGTTGGACAAAGACACCACCTTACGCGATAAACTGCAACACAACACAGAGTACTTTAAAAAAGGTATGAAGGCGGCTGGTTTTGATATTATTGATGGAGATTCCGCTATAGTTCCTGTAATGCTTTACAACGCAAAACTTTCACAGCAGATGGCCAATATGTTACTCGATGAAGGCATCTATGTGATTGGCTTTTTCTATCCTGTTGTTCCCAAGGAAAAAGCAAGGATACGTGTGCAGCTTTCGGCTGCACATGAGGAGTGGCATTTAGACAAAGCAATCAATGCTTTTATCAAAGTAGGGAAGGCATTAAAAATCGTTTAACGGTAGCAATTCCTCCATAAAAGGAGTTAAAAAAAATAATCGATTGATTTTGTTAATAGTTCTTAACAACTTACATTTGCAGCTGATAAACACTTAAACTTAAAATTTTGAACATGAAACATCTTAGCAAACTTCTTGTTGCTGCCTTACTTGTTTTAGGCTTTAACAACCTACAAGCTCAAGACGAAAACAATCCGTGGCAGGTTAGCTTTGGTGTAAACGCAATTGACGTTTATCCTACCAATGATAATTCGACAAGCCCTAACTTGCCGGCATACGAAACAGGTTCATTATTCGATGAATATTTTAACGCAAATGATCACTGGAATATCCTTCCTTCTATTTCTTACGTCTCCGTCTCACGTTATGTAGGAGATGGCTTTTCAATTGGAGCAAGAGGTTCCTTGAACAGAATAGAAAGCTTAGGAGATGTTACTGTAGACGACGTCTCTCACTATGCTATTGACGGTGTAATTAAGTACAACATCCTGAAAAACACCAAATTAGATCCTTTCGTAGAATTTGGTGGAGGTTATACTTGGGTTGACGAAATTGGAGCTGGAACTGTTAATGGTGGTGTAGGTGTTAATTATTGGTTTAATGATAACGTTGGTCTTGTTCTTCAAACACAATATAAGCATGCTTTTGAAGATTATGGTGTTAAGCACTTCCAACACTTAGGTGGTCTCAACATTCGATTTGGTGGTACTGATACCGACGGAGACGGTATTTATGATAAAGATGATGCTTGTCCGGAAGTTGCAGGTCTTGAAGCCTTTAACGGTTGTCCTGATTCAGATGGTGACGGTATCGAAGACGGTAAAGATAGCTGTCCTGACCAGGCAGGATCTAAAGAAATGAATGGTTGTCCTGATTCAGATGGTGATGGTATTGCTGACAAAGACGACGCTTGTCCAAATGAAGCCGGACTTGCTGCTTTGGCCGGTTGTCCTGATGCTGACGGTGATGGAGTAGCCGACAACCAAGATCAGTGTCCAAATGAAGCAGGACCTGCTGAAAATGGTGGTTGCCCTTGGCCAGATTCAGATGGTGACAGTGTTCTTGATAAAGATGATCAGTGTCCTGACGTAGCGGGTACAGTAGCTAACAATGGATGTCCTGAAGTTACTGAAGAAGTTCAAAAACAATTGAATGACTATGCAAGAACCATATTGTTCGATACTGGCAGGTCTTCTATCAAGGCTGAATCAACTTCCGTTATGGTAGACATTATTCAGATATTGAATGAATATCCTACAGCCAAGTTTACAGTAGAAGGTCATACTGATAGTGTAGGAAGAGAATCAACTAACCAAAGACTTTCTGAAGAAAGAGCAAATGCGGTTAGAGACTTCTTGATAGACAAAGGAGTTGCTGCTGATCGTCTTACCGCTGTAGGATTTGGTGAAGCAAAACCAATTGCTACCAACAATACAAGAGCCGGTAGAGCACAGAACAGAAGGGTAGAAATTAACCTTGTTAAGTAAGTTTAAGTAGATCAAACTTTTATATAAGAGCCCTGACTTGAAGTCAGGGCTTTTTTTATTATGGGTAGCTTTTTAGAAGACACGATACACGATATTTACAGGGCTTATGGAAGTTTTGATTATATGGTCTTCGTACTTCCTAATAAAAGGTCCGGGGTTTACCTGAAGCGGTACGTTGCACAACACCTTGAAAAGCCCATATTTAGTCCCCAGATCTATAGCATAGAAGAGCTAATCACCAACATTTCGGGCCTCAAAAAAGTTTCAAGTCTTAGATTACTTTTTGAATTGTATGACGCACAAACCTTCCAAACTAAAACAGAAGAAAATGCGTTTGAGATCTTTTCGAACTGGGCTACAAACCTGTTATCCGATTTTAATGAGATTGACAGCTATTTGGTGGATTCTAGCGCCCTTTTTAAGTACCTCATAGCTGCAAAAAGAATTCAACATTGGGAACTGAAGGATGCTCAGCCTACCAAACTGATTTCAGAGAGTCTAAAATTCTGGGAAAACCTGGAAATAACGTACACCAGGCTCAAACACATCTTTACTGAAAAACAGATCGGGTATCAGGGCCATATTTACAAAAATGCCCTGTTACATCTGGAAACCTTTGTGCAAAAACATCACCATGAGCACTTTATCTTTATTGGCTTTAATGCCTTAACCCTTGTAGAACAACAAATTGTACACTATTTTTTATCCAATGCAAATTCCCAAATCTATTGGGATATAGACAACAATTTCTTAACTGATACTATTCACGAAGCTGGCTATTTCATACGAACGTACTTGAAGGCTTGGCCTTATTTCCGAAATGTTCCCCCCAAAGGTATTTCCAACCAATTGCTTTCGGAGAAGCACATTGAAATTACCGGAATTCCCAAACAAATTGCTCAAGCCAAATATATTGGACAGCTATTGGACACCATTTATAGCAAGGACAGTAGCAAAAATGTAGCTTTGGTCCTTCCGGATGAAGGGCTGTTACCGGCCATTCTGAATTCAATACCCAAACAGATTGAGCGCATTAACATTACCATGGGGTTACCTTTAAAGGCTTCCGGATTACATAGCTTTTTTCAAGCCTTTATTGATCTGCAACTCAATACCACAGAAAATGGATGGTACCACCAACATGTGCTTCATATCCTTTCTAATCCCTTCGTTTCCCTGCTTTTGCGTACCGATGCGGAAGATGGAGCATCTCTTTTGAGAGGGTACATAAAGAGTAGTAATTTGATCTACATCCGAAAATCGGATAGTATCAAAATTCTCGATGATCCTCTGGACATACTTGGCAAGTTGTTTCCGGAACATCATTATTCCAACTCCCAATTTGTTGAAGCATGCCTTGAATTCGTTAATATACTAGAGCATCGCGTAAAAGATATCCCCGAAAACACTGTTGACACCTATGCGTTGTCCAGTTTTAACCAGATTTTTTATCGACTTAACGCATTATTGAATGAAAATCGATATGTAAGGAGCCTAAAATCATTTAAAATCATTTTTAACGAACTTGTTAAAGAAGAAAAAATACATTTTCGTGGCGAGCCTGTGGGGGGGCTACAAATCATGGGAATGTTGGAAAGTAGAAATCTGGATTTTGATACTGTTATCATAGCTTCCGTAAACGAAGGTATCCTCCCTGCTGGTAAAATTCAGAATACCCATATTCCCTACGACATTAAAAAGGAGTTCGGCCTTCCCTCCTACAAAGAAAAAGACGCAGTATATGCGTATCATTTTTATCGATTACTTCAACGGACTAAAACCGTTCACATAACCTATAATACCGAACCAGACGTGCTTTTCGGCAATGAGCCGAGCCGGTTTATTACACAACTCCTAACCGATCCAAATGTGGCTGGATTTGTCCGGCACAAACTAGCTACTCCAAGTATTTCGATTAGTAATGACGGCCCCCGAAAACTGCTTAAAACATCATTATTGGAACAAAAGCTCAAGGCAATGGCAAATGGGGGCTTATCTCCCACTGCCCTTTCGGACTACATTCGAAATCCCTACGATTTCTACAAAAAACATGTTTTAAAGCTTAATGAAGTAGCCGATGTAGAAGAGAGTATTGCGCATAATACCTTTGGCACCATTGTTCATGATACACTAGAAGAACTTTATCTTCCTCTTGTTGGGAAAAGACTTCACCCCAAGAACCTCGCTGAACTCAAGTATCAATTACCCGTAATCGTTAGGAAACACTTTAAATCATTTTATACTGATAAAGGGATTGACAGTGGTAAAAATCATATCGCATATCAGGTGATCCTAAGATATCTGGAGCTTTTTTTAGATTTTGATTGTCATCGGGCTAAAACGAGTGATATCACTTTGCTTTCCGTAGAGGAAAAAAGAATCCAACCGCTAAAAATTACAGGACTGGAATACCCAATACTTCTTAAGGGCAAAATTGATAGAATAGAAAAAGTCAACGGGAAAATTCAAATTTTAGATTATAAAACCGGCCGTGTTTTACCATCAGACTTGGAAATTCGGCAACTAGAGGACCTGATGTCAGAAAGGAGTTCTAAAGCATTCCAACTGTTATGCTATGCCTTCTTATCACAGGAAACCATTTCTCAAGCTCCAATTTATGCCGGCATTGTACCCCTCAAGTACCTTTCCCAGGGAATTCTATTTTTCAATCAAAAATCCAGCCCTTCAACAAATACTACCGGACGATCAATAGATATCACTTTAATAAATCATTTTGAACATCTCCTTGGACAATTGATACTGGATATCTTTGATCCTAACATTCCATTCGAAGATACCGTGCCCTCACTTTAGATCAGGCCGTGTGGGCCTTACTTCAATTTTACTAGGCAAGGTTCTGGGATGCATTGTCAACAGATCAATCACCAATTTTCCGATATCCTCGGGTTGTATTTTCCAGGCATCTTTATTGGATGGCACATTGTCATTAAAGTAAGTGGCAACGGACCCTGGCATAATTGTCGTTACTTTCACATCGTATTTTCTAAGATCCAACATAGCGGCCTGAGTGAATCCTACCACTCCAAACTTTGTAGCATTATACCCAGCGCCTTGCGGGAAGAAGTTGGTACCCGCTAAACTGGCCAATGTAATATAGTAGCCCTTAGCCGTTTTTAAAGGGTCCACCGTTGCTTTTAATGTATGAAAAACCCCAGTGAGATTGGTTGCTATCATCTCGTCCCATGCTTCCTTTTTCATTTCATCGATCGGAGCAAAATGACCGACTCCGGCATTGGCCAACACCACATCAATTTTTCCCCAATTTTTTAGAATGGTATCGACAGCATTTTCCTCATCGGACAATAGTGCCACATCGGATTCTATGCTTAGTACACGATCCGATTGGTCCAATTGGTTAGCAGCATTTTCAAGCGCAGCTAAGCTTCTACCACTTATGGCTACTTTCATACCCTTGTCCAGCAGTGCCTGGGCCACGCCAAGTCCTATCCCTTTGGAGCCCCCAGTGATATACGCAACTTTTCCTTCTAATTCTAATTCCATAATTAAACAAAAAAGGCCATTCTTTTTTGAACGGCCTATCTAGTGGAGAATACCGGATTCGAACCGGTGGCCTCTTGCATGCCATGCAAGCGCTCTAGCCAACTGAGCTAATCCCCCTTTGGATGGGCAAAGGAAATAC
>JANQHL010000141.1 GCA_028277085.1 Flavobacteriaceae bacterium | reverse complement strand
CACGCAAGGCATTAATATACCATAAAGCCCGCTGCCAAATTGTAGCGGGCTTTATGGTATATTAATGCCTTGCGTGGTTTGACACAAGTACGTTAATTAGAATTTTCCAGCTTCAGCAGCGGTAAGTGTCCAATCAAACACAGATGTATCGGCACCAACAGTTTCCATACCGTCCGTAACAGCAGTGGCAAAAGCAGCATCTCCAAACATAGTGATTGGAGGATCTAACCTTTCACTAAAGATATCTGCGACATCAGCTACTCCAGCAGGTAATACAATCTCCCAAGCCATAAAAGAAAGTGATCCATCTACAAAGTTGTCAGAAACACCAGTGCTGTCGTCGTCGTCACCAGCGTCCAACTCAATATCAGACAATTGCAAGTCCATACCTACACCAGTAAATCCGGTTACAAAGATGTTGTTGTTAGCACCAGAAGCATTGGAACGGAAATCCGCAACTTCACCGTCTTCAGCGCTGTCATCTCTCCCGAATAACGTAACATTAGTTAAGGTGTATTCACCGGCAAGAGTACCTTCAGGACCGTCAATTTCCAAAGCGTGATCGGAGATTCCTCCTTGAACAACCACTACATTGTCAAGTGTGCCACTGTATGCTTGGTCAAGGTCAACAGCATCGTCTCCTTGCGCCCAAACCACAATATTACTTGCATTAGCAGTTCCACCAAAAAATTCAACACCGTCGTCTACGTTAGCAACTACTTCGATATGATTTATAGTAGTACCGGTACCTACACCACCAAAAGTGATACCGTTAATTTCGTTACCGTCTCCAATGTTTGTTCCTCCGTGACGTACAGAAATATAAGTAATGGAACCAGAGCTATCTGCTGCATCGTTTCCACCGTAGTTACCATTGGTGTCAGTTGCAGGAATACCTTCTATTTGAGCAGTTCCTGAGTTGTCAGCTACAGATATGGGAGCAGCACCAAGAACGATTAAACCACCCCAAAGTCCTCTATCGTTAGCAGTCAAGTTAGGACTTACAGTTTCTCCTATATCGATATTATCGGCAGTGGAAGTCATAATGATAGGAGCAGCTGCAGTTCCGTTAGCATTAAGAGTAGCTCCTCTAGCTACTAATAGTGCAGAAGCATTAGTACCTTGTCCAGCCGAACCCTTAATAAGTGTACCGGCTTCAATAGTCAAGGTAGCACCGCTTTCTACAGCAATACGTCCGTTTAATTGATAGATGAAATCAGCACTCCAGGTAGTGTCAGAAGTAACATTACCATTTACCTCTACTACAGTTCCAGGGCAAGCGTTAGGACAAGTACCACCGCAGTCTACACCGGTTTCACCTCCATTTTGAATACCGTCATCGCAAGTAGGTGCTGTTCCTGTTCCATCAGGAGTATCATCACATACGTTACCAATTCCATCGTTGTCATTGTCTAATTGGTCGGCATTGAAAGTGGTGGGGCAGTTGTCTACGGAATTCTCAACTCCATCCCCATCCGTATCATTATCATTTCCATCACCATTGTCGTCATCGCTACAGGCAATGAATGTCATTGCGGCCATGGCCACAAAAAACAAGAAAAACTTTTTCATAATACTAAGTGCTTTAGTTTTCATAGTTAAATTTTGGGAGATATTCTCCAGTTATAATTCTCTGCAAATAAATGAGGAGGCTGTAAAAGTCGTGTTAGGTGTATGTTAACAGTTTATTTCAAAAGCATTACCATAGTGTTACGAGATTAAATCAATGTTAAGAGGTTTAGCGGTTATTGTATTATCTTTACTTTTGGGCGAAACCACTAAGTTCACTGCCATGAAAACGAAAGATATTAGGATACTCCTTGTTGACGATGAGCCTGATATTCTGGAAATTGTAAGTTATAATCTCTCTGCGGAGGGCTATGACGTGTTCACCGCAAAAAATGGGGTGGAAGGCGTAGCCAAAGCAAAAAAGAAGCTACCACATCTAATCATTCTCGATGTCATGATGCCGGAAATGGACGGGATAGAAGCTTGTGAGGTTATGCGCGGTACTCCCGGCCTTGAAAATACTATTATTACCTTCCTTACTGCCCGGGGCGAAGATTATTCCCAGGTGGCGGGGTTTGATGCTGGCGCGGACGATTATATCACCAAACCCATCAAGCCGAAGGTGCTGGTAAGTAAGGTAAAGGCGTTGCTGCGCAGATTGAAAGAGGATAAAACGGAGGTAGAGGATATTGTTAAAGTGGGGAATATTGTCATCAACCGCGAGGAGTACAAAATAGTGAACAACGGCGAGGAAATTGTGTTGCCCAGAAAGGAATTTGAATTGTTGGCGTTGCTTACTTCAAAACCGAGCAAAGTATTTAAACGGGAAGTGATTTTGGACAAAGTATGGGGTAATGAAGTGGTTGTTGGTGGTCGGACCATTGACGTGCATATTCGAAAACTCCGGGAGAAAATTGGCGATCATCACTTTAAAACGGTAAAAGGCGTTGGCTATAAGTTTGTGCTCTGATGGCGGTAGCCCTTAAAAAGTCGTATCGTTTTGCGATACGCTCTTCTCTTTTTATTTCACTTGCCCTCACTGCCACCGTGGCACTGCTCTTGGTGCTTTTTGAAAGTTTCCGCTGGTATATTCCGGTAATTTTTGCCTTTGTAGGGTTTATTTCAGCCTTTTTCATCATTCAATCACGGGTAGAACGGTTTATCTACCGTCGGGTAAAAAAGATCTATGACGATGTGTCTTTGTTAGAATCTTCTTCGTTCTCCTCTAAACCCATTACCACAGACATGAAAACGCTAACGGAGGAGATTGAAAAGTTTGCCAAAGACAAGAAGATCGAGATCGATACGCTTAAGATACGGGAAGAATATCGAAGGGATTTTCTGGGCAATGTATCCCATGAATTAAAAACTCCCCTGTTTACGGTACAAGGCTATATTCTGACCTTAATGGACGGGGCTATCAATGACAAAAGGGTTAGGGAGAAGTATTTAAAACGGGCGAGCAAGGGGGTGGAACGTTTGATCTATATTGTTAAGGACCTGGACATGATCACCAAACTTGAATCCGGTGATATGAATTTGGTCAAAGAGAAATTTGATATCATAGAATTGATCCAAAACGTATTTGAGCTGTTGGAAATGCGTGCGGCAAAAAAGGAAATTACCCTCACTTTTGATATTGAATACAAGGCTCCCATTTATGTATTGGGCGATGAAGAGAAAATACAGCAAGTAGTGAGCAATTTGTTGGTCAACTCCATAAAATATGGCCATATGAACGGCACTACTGAAGTAAGTGTAGAAAACCTGATCAAAAACAAGGTGATCGTTCGCGTTACCGATAATGGCGAAGGAATCCCCAAACAACATATTCCCCGATTATTTGAACGCTTTTTCAGGGTAGATCAAAGTGGAAGCCGTAAGGAAGGCGGGTCTGGCCTGGGATTAGCCATTGTAAAACACATCATTGAAGCCCATGGCGAAAAAATCTATGTGGAAAGTGAAGAGGACGTAGGTTCTGAGTTTTCGTTTACCCTGGAAAAGGCGGAAAATAACGAGGAATAATCGAGCGTGGTGTCAAACTGGGTCAGCCCCTTAAAATGGTGCACCCGTTCCAAATCGGCAATAACAAAGTTATCTTGTATAGCATAGGGGACCAATCCCTGTTTTTCCAGGCGTTTTGCCAAATACACTTGTTCGTATTGCCCGGGAGTAGGAATAAAAAAGGCCTTTTTTTCCAGTTTGGCCAGATCCATTACTGTGGTATATCCGGAGCGGGAAACAATCAGGGTGCTGGTACTAATCGCCTCCTCCAGTTCCTTGGACTGCATAAAGTTCACTACGTCCACTGTGGCATTGGGGAGCCTACGGGTTTCCCTACGCTGGGCACCTTCAATTTTGCCTTTTACGAACAGCACCTTACCTTGATATTGCTCCAATTCCTGTAACAGCTTTTCCTCCAGCAGTGTGCGTTGCGGTTCGGGTCCTGAAAGTAGTATCATCAGATCATAGATCGGCGGAACCTCCCGCTTTTCAAATCGACTTAGCGGCCCTAAATACCTGATGTTAAGTGTTGTCTTTTTTAGATGCCCCAGTTTGCCCGTCAGATTGGGTTTGCCTTCCACATCCGGAACCCAGCACTCCCTGAATTTTTTAATGATCCCCTGGTGCATTTTGGAGCTGAACCAGGTGGTGTTTCCCGACAACACATTGAGCTGATGGGTAATAAACACGCAAGGTATTTTTTTGTGATATACCCCAAGGCGGTTGTCCGAAATAATAGCAGCTATTTGATGGGCTTTTACCAGCTTTTTGACCTGCTTTTTCTCCTTGGCCATAGCTTTAAGCACTTTTGGAGAATCCCAAAGCATTTTTAGTTTGAAATTTTTTCCTTTTTCGGCATATTTGATCTTATAGGAAGACAATTCGAAAGCAGGGAGTTCAGGAAACTCTTTTTGTAGCAGGGAAAGGGCTACCCCGTCCGAAGCCAGATACACCTCATAATTGTGCTGTAACAAGGCCTTGATAATGGGGATACAGCGGGTGGCATGCCCCAATCCCCAGTTCAGGGGAGCGACCAGAATTCGTTTTGTAACCTGCATGCCTGCAAAGAAACGAAAACCACGGCTTTGGCGGAAATCCTTAGTTTTGCTTCTGGTTAAAATTTCGATTTGGGGAGTAAGAACAAGTTAAAACGGTTTGTTGAAAACGAAACATTTTCCAATGTACTGCAACCTTCACGGGAAGAAGTACTGGAAGGTATTTCATGGAAAGGCAAGTGGCGTGATTTTTTTAAAAATGACCATCCACTGGTGTTGGAACTGGGCTGTGGAAAGGGGGAGTATACGCTTGGATTGGCCCGGCGCCACCCGGATAGCAATTATATCGGTATTGATATTAAAGGTGCACGTTTTTGGCGAGGTGCTAAAACTGCAATGGAAGAAGGCTTGGAAAATGTTGCCTTCCTTCGTACCCAAATAGAATTGATCGACCGGCTTTTTGCACCTGCCGAAGTCTCCGAGATCTGGATCACTTTTCCAGATCCACAAATCAAATACAAACGCACCAAACATCGAATGACGAATCCTGCTTTCCTACAGAAATATGCACAAATTCTCCATCCTGGGGGCGTAGTTCATTTAAAAACAGATAGTGAGTTTCTGCACGGGTATACATTAGGAATATTACACGGATCGGGATATGAAGTGCTTTACAGCAATCACGATGTCTACAAAAACGAGGGTAGCCCCGCAGCGGTATTGGAAATACAGACATTTTATGAAAATCAGTATCTTGAAGTAGGGAAACCGATTACCTACGTTCAATTCAGACCGGCCAACTAAATGACACATTTATTATTTCTCTTTTTTGCAACGTTCTTTGCTGCAATACTGGCTTCTGCACCTCCAGGGCTTCTAAATGTCAATGCAGCGAAAACCAGCGTGGAGAAAGGAAAAAGAGAAGGTGTCATTTTTGGCTTTGGAATCGCCGTAATGGTAATGTTGCAGGCGTATTTGGCGGTGCGTATTGCCAAATTCCTTTCCAGGAACCCAGAGGTAGTAGAAGGATTAATGAAGGCTGCGGTATTCATTTTTGCGGTGCTCAGTGTTTTCTTTTTTGTAAAGGCTTTCAAAAAAACAAGGCCAACCGCAACCTTGGAGAAAGGAACGATAACAAACAGCTTTTCCAAGGGCATGTTCCTGGCAATGTTGAACTTGTTACAAATACCCTTTTATAGTGGATTGAATTCATTCTTTCACGCACAACGTATCATGAATTTTGAAGTACTGGATGAAGTGATGTTTATCGTTGGCGCAGGTTTGGGAACCTTTTTTGTGATGTATTCCTATGTTTTCTATTTCAACAAGTTGGAGACCAAAACAAATCGGTTTTCTAAAAATTCCAACTATATTTTAAGCGGGTTGATGCTGTTGTTACTAATCATCACTTTAGCACGCATTTTTTATCATTAAAATGGACGAGCAGAATTTCTTTGAAAGGGTGTATGAAGTGGCCAGTCAGATTCCCTATGGCAGGGTGACCTCCTATGGTGCTATTGCCAAATATCTTGGAGCTGCCCGAAGTGCCCGCATGGTGGGATGGGCTATGAACGGTGCCGCTGCAAGGGAAGATGTTCCGGCGCATCGAGTGGTGAACCGGGTGGGAGTGCTCACCGGAAAACATCATTTTGGGGGGACGAATATGATGCAACAATTGTTGGAAAATGAAGGGATTGAAGTGGTAGACAATCAAATTGTTGACTTCGGAAAGGTTTTTTGGGATCCGGCCAGGGAACTTGACATTGAAAGCTAAAAGCTGTCGAAATTTTATAAAAATTACAATAGATCATCACATAACACCTTCCTATCCTATTCATCTTTATTTTCAATGTGGTTGCTATAAAATCTGTCCGGCTTGCGCTATCTTTGTAGCCCGCCTGAACGACTGAGTCGGGCAGGTTTAGAATCAGTACAAACGATAGGTTTTACGTATAGCGGATGAAGTTTACTAAAAAAGAAGTATTAGCGGCATTAGAAAATATCACGGTACCCGGGGAAGGGCAGAACATGGTAGAAAGTGGGGCAGTTACCAATGTGCAGGTTTTTGGTGACGAGGTTGAGGTGGATATCACAATCAAAAACCCCAGTCTGCAGGCGAGAAAGAAGACGGAAGTGGAGATTTTGAAGATCATCCATCAAAAGGTGTATGAAAAGGCCAAAATCAAAGTCAATCTCAAAGTAGATGCTCCAGCGAAGCCCAAGGTGAATCAGATCAAGGGCAAGCCTATTCCAGGTATCCAAAATATAATTGCTGTAGCCTCTGGAAAAGGCGGTGTTGGAAAATCTACGGTGACAGCGAATTTGGCAGTTACGCTAGCGAAGATGGGTTTTAAAGTAGGGCTGTTGGA